>CALLZE010000175.1 GCA_937858655.1 uncultured Coriobacteriales bacterium | reverse complement strand
GATCTACACTTTTCCCTCTACCCGCTTCCTCGAAATAAAAACCACTCAGCGCAAAAAAATCAACGCCGAGTGGTTAAAACAAATCTTAATAAAATTACGCTGCTGAAGAACTATCCTTCAAGAAAGCCGCGTAGTTTTGACCCCATTCGATTACCCTCTTTTTCAAGATTATAGTCATCGAACCGGCCCGCTTTTTGTTCAAAGCCAACGGTAAATTGGCGAACATACTTTGCAATCATGTCGATTTCGACATTGACGAGCTCGTCATACTCCAAATTTGAAAGCGTAGTCCGCTGCTCAATAACAGGCACAACTGAACACGCAATCATGTTCTCATTGATGCGACCTACTGTGAGAGATACGCCGTTAATGGCAAGTGAGCCATTCTCAACAATGTAGCCCATGAGATGTTCAGGAAGTTCGAACTGATAAATGGTAGCGTTGCCCGAAATATGACGCTGGACCAAGCGACCGATTCCATCCACATGTCCCGTCACAAATTGGCCACCAAACCGATCGGAAAGACGTAGCGCACGCTCAAGATTGACCTTCTGTTGAGCGCGAATGTGTCCGACAGTTGTTCGATCAAGCGTCTCTAAGCTAATATCAGCCGTAAACGAGCCCCGTCCAAAAGCAGCAATGGTCAAGCAGGCACCATCGACTAAAACGGAATCACCAATCGCCAAATCGCGACCAAACTCAGGAGCATATATCTCTATCTGAGCTCCCCCATCGACGCGATCTGCGCGACTCACAATTCCCGTTGTCTCAATAAGACCTGCAAACATAACTTACCTTTCTCGGTATTCTCGTGGACGCCACATAGTAGCAACAACATCACCATAAATTTTTGTATCAAAGGGTACAAGAAGGTGTTGCATAACAAACTCTTCTGAGCCATTATCCTGAATCGATGAAATTCCATGGTAACAGCAATACGAGTCGTGTCCCATGAATCCCCCCGCTGCAACAGTGACCAATTCATCAATAAGGCGTCCGTTCACAAGTTCAGTGAAGAGACGCTGACCCGGCTCAACCAAAATCGAATTAAAGCCTAGGTTTCCAAGCTTATTGAGCGCACCCTCAAGGGCGTCTTCGGCGGGATAGTAAACAACACGCGCATTGTAGCCCTCAAAATCATAGTCAAGGTTATCCGGAGCCAGAATTATCGTTTCTCCACCCTCGCTCGTAAACACGCGTAAATCAGGCTCGGGGATGTGAGACCTCACGAGAACTACACGTTTTGGCTGATTCTCAAAAAGTTCATTATTAATGCCACACAGAGTGAGCGATGGATTTTCTGCTTGTGCCGTAGCCGAAGTTATCAGCACGGCGTCCGCGTACTCGCGCAAACGATGCGTAATCTCTTCTCCCGACGCTCCAGTAATCGACGTACGCATTCCTGGCTTCAGAGAAAGAGCCCCATCGAGTGAAACGCCCAGTTTTACTCGCACATACGGCTTGCCCGTCATAAGACGCGTTTTCCAACCGCGCGTCAATTCATGGAAAGGTTTGGGGTCTTCGACAAACTCGACCTCTATCCCAGCATCACGCAAAACTTGGGCACCGCCACCCGCTTTGGGGTTGGGATCTTTTTCGCCGATAACAACACGCTTAATGCCCGCGGCAATAATAGCTTGCGTACAAGGGCCTGTTTTTCCGTGATGGTTGCAGGGCTCAAGCGTGACATAAGCAGTCGCACCTTGGGCTTTCTCACCAGCCATACTCAGCGCCATGACCTCAGCGTGAGGACCTCCTGCATACTCATGCCATCCTTCTCCAACGATGGTGCCATTTTTCACGATGACACAACCAACGAGAGGGTTAGGGCATGTCGTTCTAAGCCCACCATGAATTGCAAGTTCGGTAGCGCGCGCAAGATGCGGCCGCCCTACGATGTTAAACGAATCAGAGATAACTCTCATAGACACCGTCCTTTTCATCCGGGCTTAACCGGAAGCACTCATTTTATGATAGTTATACCATATTTTGGGCGATGCTCTGCTTCGCCGCTTTTCGCAGCTCTTCAAGCGCCACTTGGGGGTCTTGAGCCTTAAATATCGCGCTTCCTGCTACAAAACAGCGTCCACCTGCTTGTGCAGATTCAGAAATAGTATCGACGGTAATACCACCATCAATTTGAATTAAAGGGTTGCATGATTTTTGGGAACACATCCACACAAGACTGCTTGTTTTTTGCGTAACTGAATGAATGTAGGATTGCCCCCCAAAGCCAGGATTTACGCTCATAAGAAGCACCATATCAAGTTCAGGCAGGATTTCTTCAAGAGCGCCAAGAGTCGTTCCTGGATTGAGAGAAACCGAAGCGGCTGCGCCCGCTTCTCTGATAGTCTGAATGCTACGATGTAAGTGTTTTGATGCCTCCACATGAAGCGTCACGCTATCAGCGCCCGCATCAAGATACCAAGGCAGCGTCTCGTCTGCATTATCTATCATTAAATGCACGTCGAGAGGAATGGTCGTATTTTTTTTAAGCATTTTTATAAAGGGAACGCCAAAGCTTAAGTTGGGAACAAAATGACCGTCCATGACATCAACATGCAGCATCTCAACTCCTGCCGCTTCCACGCGCTCCACTTCACGAGCGACGCTTGAAAGGTCGGCCGCAAGAAGCGAAGGCGCAAAAAAGAGGTCATCTGCTTGACGCTTATTTATGATGTCTTTGAGACTCATGAGTGCTCCTTACGTGTTGGTCGCTCCATAAGATATTCTGCTGCCTCGCGTGGCGAGTGTCCCTCATAGAGAATCTTATATACTACTTCGGTAAGGGGCAGCTCAATGCCTTTTTTCTGGGCTAACTCATGAATGGTCTTACAGGCAACAGCGCCCTCCGCGACCATTTTTGTCTTTGCTTCAAACTCCTCAAGCGTGCCACCCTGAGCAATAAGTTCACCTAGCGCGCGGTTGCGCGAATGCTTGGAAGTGCAGGTGACGATAAGGTCGCCCATACCCGCTAACCCCATATAGGTCATAGGGTTTGCTCCCATGACTTCACCCAAACGAGCTAGTTCTGCGAGACCTCGCGTCATCAGTGATGCTTTGGTGTTATCACCCATTCCAAGGCCGTCCACCATACCGCATGCAATAGCTACAATATTCTTTCCCGCGCCACACATTTCGACGCCTACGACATCATCATTGGTGTACACACGGAAAAAATTAGTCGTGAACAACTCTTGAAAAAATGCCGCTGTAGCGTAATTACGCGACGCAACGACGGTCGCGGAAGGAATGCCGCGACTCACCTCTTCGGCATGATTTGGTCCAGAAAGACCAGCGATACGCTCAGGATTGCCCAGCACGTCTTCAAGAACATCCGTCATAAGCATCGAGGTGTGGCCTTCAACACCTTTGCTGAGTATCACAATAGGAGTTTCGGCCTTAATAAAAGGTTTCATAAGCTCTGCCGTTGATCGCACACCAATAGAAGGTGTGACCATGACGGCAGCTTCCACGTTTCTTAGAACCTCTTCCATATGCGAAGAAGCCGTCACACGCTCACTAAATTTCACATCAGGGAGATACGTTGGATTGCGATGATCTTTGGTAATTGCTTGCGCAATCTCTTCCTCACGCGCCCACATTGAAACCTCGTGCCCTTTTTGATCAAGCAACCACGCTACAGCTGTTCCCCATGATCCCGCGCCAATTACTGCTACATGCATAAATCCTCCAATTAATCATTTTTCTGTGGCTTTGAGCCACGTTGAGAAAAGGAAAGTTTTGATTCAGTACCTGCTCGCAGGCGTTTTATATTTGAGCGATGCATATAGATGATGAACCCCGCGATAATAAAGGCGAACACAATATACGTCGGGGTGCGATAAAACGCGATAACCAAGAAAGGATAGAG
>CALLZE010000174.1 GCA_937858655.1 uncultured Coriobacteriales bacterium | reverse complement strand
TGCGGCTTTACGCGACCGCGCATAATCAAAAGAGCAACTGAGAAAAATCCGAACACAAAGCAGAGCGCTAGTAGCCCATAAACCTCAAAGGGCGACTCGGTTTTGATGCGCGTTGCCTTTGCGCCGGGGATATTGAATATTTCTATACGGCCATTGCCGGAATCAGCAACGTAAAGTTGCTCGCCAGAAATCTCAATGCCGCGTGGTTGATAAAGAGAGCCATCCTTCGCACCTTCTTGCGCGAGCGTACCTAACTTCCTGCCTGTTTGCGCATCAAGAATGACTATGCGATGAGCAAACGCATCAGTCACGTAAATGCGCGATGAGTCACATGTAAACCCTGCCGGCAAATACAACTGCGAATTTGTCCAGGCAAGCGTCGGTGAGCTCTCAAACGAGTCAAGGGCCATCACTTCTTTGTTAAGCGAATCAAGAAGAAAAAGTCGTGGTGTTTTTTTTGAAGACGAGACCACAGAAAGTGATGTTTTTACATCCGCAAGACCTGCAAACTCCCCCGCCTTTGTGCCAGCGTTAAAATATCCTCGCTCAAACACTCCCTCAAGATTTCCCTTGATAACGCCCGTTTCGCACGTCACATAGAGCGCCTCATCGCCGCTTAAATCTGAAGCCTGGTCGGCGCCGATTGAAACTGCCAAGGGCGACTTTTCCGTGAATGAAATCGATTTCTCGAGTTTGTGATTACGCGCAAAAATGAAAAGTTCTTTGAGCTCTCCATCAACAACATACACACGTCCATCGCGCGCAATAGCTACCGAAATCGGCATCTTAAGAACGCTTTTGCCAAAAGTGCTTTTGCGCTGACCATAGCGGTCGAACACAACGATTTCGCTCGCACCAGCGTCAACAACGTAAAGTCGACCGCGCGCGTCAAAAGCGACATCGACGGGGTTTTGAAGCAAGCGGCTCTTTGACCCATACCACGACGCGACGTGATGGGGCGCACCACTTGTTGACGTCTTATCTAGATAATGTGGCTTAATAATCAATAAGAAAAGGCTTGTAACGATGAAGAACAGACAGAGCAACCCTGCGCAAATTGCCGTTAACAACAATGTTGTTCGAACTTTTTTGCGATGAGTATTTGATGCCCCCTCTAGCATTACTTTACCTCGTCTTGAGCAGCACGGGCGCGCTCAGGCTGAATTCTTTGAAGGTTATCGAAAGCTTTTTGCGCTGCCGTATTATGAGGGTCAAATTTCAGCGCCCACAGATACGCGACAGCGGCATCGTACCACTCGGCTTGGCTTTCCTGAACGGTGCCAAGCTTAAAGTAAAGCGCAGCAGAAGCCGGCTCAATTTCTGCAGCTTTTTTAAGATAAACACACGCGGTTCTCAGTTGTTTTTGTTCAATAAGAGACTGCGCGTATGCGGCATAAATGGTGCGCGACAAATTTCCAGCTCTGCCACCAACATTATGCGCGGCTTTAGCAAGAAGAAGGCGCGCCTCACTCACGCGAGTCTTGTCGGTTTCATACGCTTTTGAGCATGCATATAAGGCGAGAGGGTCGAGAGTGCCTGAGTTAATGAGTTCATCGGCTGCGTTGCGCGCGTTCTCTCGAGCCGAAGAATGCTGTGCTTGCAACAAAATGATACGCGCTTTTGCCTGCACAGCAGGAGTGTATTCGGTGGCGTCTTTGCCATCCTGGCGCGCTTTTTGGATTGCATCGCGGTAGAGTTGTTGCGCCTGAATCATATCGCGCTCATAGGCGGTACTAGGGTCAGAGACCAACGAGCCTGACGCGACCATAGCCACAACCGCCACAACGGTAACAAGAAATCCGGCAATCAACACACCAATCAAAGCTACGAACACCCGCTGAACGGGGGTATAGCTTCGCGCCTTGCGTGTGATAAACTGGCCGAAGGAAGTTTCAACACGTTTTGTTAGTTTCATAGACCTATTATGCCATGTAGAGCTGCATTTTTTAATGGAGAGAGTGTGGATAGCACATCAACAAAAACGCTTCAGTCAAAGTCTCAAGCGCCCGCGCGCATTCTCTATGTGACAACTGTGCCCATTACGCTTACCTCGTTTCTTATCCCTTTTGCAGAGTGCTTTAAAGCTCGCGGTGCACGCGTTGATTGCGCGAGCGCAGGGGCAAGCACCTACGGCGGTCTCTCCGCGTTTGATTCGTGCTATGACATAAGTTGGAGCCGCTCACTCTCATCATTTTTGGGTTACAAATCATGCGAAGAACAGCTTTTTAAAATCCTTGATGAGGTAGACTATGACATTGTTCATGTTCACACCCCCATCGCGGCATATATGACACGAAAAGCATGCGCCCGTTGGAAAGCGCATCACAATAGCTCAAAACCAAGCGTTATCTATACGGCACACGGTTTTCACTTTTACCAAGGTCAGAGTTCACGACTGCAGCATTTCCTCTTTAGGACGCTTGAAAAACGTGCCTTACCTTGGACCGATGCGCTTGTTGTTATGAATAACGAAGATGAACAAGCGGCACGAGCATTGCGAGACACCAAAGCGGCTACGCACATTGAGCGAATTGATGGCATCGGCTTTGACTTTGAGAGCTACGACTCCTTGAGGCGTGCACATGCCGAGCGAGCAAATATCACAGATAGTCCTGAACCCACAAACCAGCGCACCACTCAACTATGTATCATCGCTGAGCACAACCAAAACAAAGACATTTCACTGCTCTTTCATGCGCTCGCGCTTATCGAACGTCAAAGTGCTTCGCCCTACCATCTGAGCGTAGTCGGCTCTGGGCCACTTACTGATACGTTGAAAGACCTTGCTGCCGCTCTAGGGATAGACAAGCACCTCACCTTCACGGGACAAATTAACCGAGCTGAGCTCGATAACATAATAAAAAACACCGACATTGGCGTTCTTGTCTCAAAGCGCGAGGGATTACCGCGGTCGCTTATGGAGTTTTGCGCTGCAGGTGTGACCATTGCGGGAACAACCACGCGAGGGATTGTTGACGAAGTGCGCGACCCACGCGCATTAGCAGAGGATCGAACACCGGAAAGTGTCGCGAAAATGCTCCAAGAATTAATTGAGAACCCGAAGCTAAGAGACGCTATAGCTCAAGCGCAATACGACTACGCCAAACAACATTTTGATTTGCCTCAGATACTGAGCGCATACGAAAAACTATATACTCATTACCTCTGAAGCAGAAAGAGTCGATGCATCTACATCGGCCGCAAGCCTGTTAATTATCTCACTCGTAAGAGGAACTAAGTCTGGGTGCACTACACGATTGATCTTTGGACACGAAGTTTCTACAACCTCTTCGGTCTCATTATAAAGTGACTCATGAAGCTTCTCTCCTGGGCGCAATCCCGTAAACACAATGTCAGTTGGAATGCCGGACAGGGTAATCATCTTTCTCGCAAGATCCACAATCTTTACTGGTTCGCCCATCTCAAGCACAAACAAATCCCCAGGCTGGCCAATTGCTTGAGCCTGCAAAACGAGACGTGCTGCTTCGGGAATAACCATAAAATAGCGCGTAACATCTTCATGCGTCACGGTAAGTGGCTCAGAGCGCATCAGTTTTTCTTCAAAAATGGGCACAACGCTTCCTCGCGAACCCAAAACATTGCCAAAACGTACCGCGACAAAAATTGTGTCAGGAAAACGCGCCTGCATAGTGAGCATAAGCCGCTCGGATAATTGTTTCGTCTTACCCATGACGTTCAGAGGCGCTACTGCCTTATCGGTAGAAATTAACACAAAGCGCTGAGCGCCGCACTCCCCCGCGAGACGCATAATACGTTCGGTTCCGAGCACGTTGGTGCGTACTGCCTCGTTAGGCTCGAGCTCCATAAGGGGAACATGCTTATATGCTGCCGCATGCAGCACAACGTCAGGACGAAATTCATGAAAGAGACGGTTCGCTTTATTCTCATCACGAATATCGAGCAAATGCATTGATGCTATCCCCGGCTGAATCGATTCGAGTTCAAACCAAAGCTCATAAAGACGGCTTTCATCAATCTCAAAAAGAAGCAACTTTTGCGGATGAAGGTGCATAATTTGACGGCACAATTCTGAGCCAATCGACCCTGCAGCTCCCGTTACGGCAACAACTTTGCCAGCAATAGTCTCCTCAATTGTTAAGGTGTCAATAGGAGTAAGGTCGCGCCCTAATAAATCTTCAACATTTACTTGCCGCATATCGGAGAGCGAGACTTTTCCACGCTCCACAACAATTTTTGGCATTATTCTCGTAGTTACACCCAGAGAAGCGACGCGATTAAGCAGCGCGCGAACGTATGCCTCGTCAGCCGAGGGCAGCGCGACAAAAACCTGATTGATCTTTTGAGTGGCAATAATATCCTCAAGTTCTGAGGTTGGGCCGAGAACAGGAATGCCACCGATGATGGCATGGCGCAAACGAGGATTATCGTCGACAAAACCAGCGATATCAACCTGAAGTTCCGGACGCATTTGCAGTTCACGCAAGAGCAGTGTTCCGGCGCTCCCTGCTCCCACAATCACTAAACGCTCGCCATGGTGACGAACCGAAGATCGCACATGTTGACCTGCACGCACCGTAATGCGAATTCCACCGAGTACAAGCAATGCCAAAACACCTTGGATAAGAACAACACCGAAGGGTACGGGGCGCAAACCGCCACGCATAAGAGACGCGATAATATCGGCCACTACGAGCACTGCCGATGAGCAGAGGACTGCGCCAACACAGCGCACTAGCGTATCAATGCCAACATAGCGTAACACAACGCGATACAAGCCAAATGTCCACGAAAGCAAAACATATACCGCGCAGGACAACAGAATCATGGGCGCAATAAAGCGGGCGTATTCATGAGGCACAACACCCTCAAAGCGAGCATAATAGGTGAGAATGGTTGCGAGCACGATACCAGCGCCGTCGAGTACGGCAAGCAGTACCTGCCACCTTCTCCGCGTCGACTCAATCGTTGCTAACCAGTTCAAAATATTGTTCAAGTTCTCGCTCCTACTTAACGCTTAGCTAGGCCTTAACTGCTTGTTTCATTATCTCATCCACATAGCTGGCAATAATCTCAATATCTTGAGCCTGAAGCGTGGGATGAACTAGAAAAGCCATCGACTCCTGATGAGCAACACAGGCGCCGCGCCACTGACTCAGCTGAGAATCCGAGAAACGCTCAAACGCCTTTTCATTCGCAATTAACGCACATGAACCATACTGAACCGGCACTCCCAGCTCAATTAGTTCGCTGATGATGCGGTTACGCGACCACTCGGGACGCAACAACGCAAGATTCACGCGTGTATACAAGCGATAAAATGCGTGATTTGTCCCTGTGGCTCTTTCTTGCTCGCTGGGGAGCAACGCCTCAATACCTACAATATCTTCAAAACGCTCTGCGAGTCTCAGGGCATTCATGGTGCGGGCCTCATGATAACCTTCAAGGTTTTTCAGCATAATCCGACCAAGAGCGCCCTCCATCTCGCCCATGCGAGCATTAGAGCCAAAGGTGTCGGTCATCCACTTAAATTCAGCGCTTACTTCTCCCACCGTAGCACCATGGGCTTTTTTGTATGAACGACCATGGTCCCGATATGACCACGCCCGCTCGAATTTTTCAGCATCTTTAAAGGTAATCATGCCACCTTCGCCAAGAGGCATAATCTTGTCTTGGCAAAAACTAAAACAACCAATATCAGCAAGTGAGCCAACCGCTCTGCCCCCATAAGTGGCGCCATGCGCCTGAGCGCAATCTTCGATTACATACGCGTTTACCTGACGCGCCAAGTTGATTATCTCTTCCATAGGGGCCGGGTATCCACCCAAATGCACCGCGATAACAGCTTTTGTGCGCGGCGTCAAAACCTCAGCAACAGTCAGCGCCGTAAGATTATTTGTTGCTGGGTCAACGTCTGCCACTACTGGTGTCGCGCCTACCGCTGCCACGCAGCCGGCGGTCGCGATAAAGGTACGCGAAGGCACGATGACCTCATCACCGGGGCCAATCCCACATGCGCGCAGCGCTAACTCAAGCGCGAGCGTTCCGTTAGCGACGGCAAGCGCATACGGCACTCCCACGTAGGCTGCAAACTCACTTTCAAATGTGCGCGTTTGAGCGCCCGTCCAATAATTGATGCGTCCACTGCGCAACACCTGGCACACTGCCTCTTGCGCTTCTTCATCAATTACTGGCCAGGTGGGCGGCACAAAGGGCCGCTCATTCATTTGGATATCTTCCATGGGCTTTATTGTTCTCTTTCAGGGGAGTTTTGCGTGCGGGAGTTCCCACCACCGTGCATTTCTCAAAAAAATCTTCTACAACCGTTGCGCC
>CALLZE010000173.1 GCA_937858655.1 uncultured Coriobacteriales bacterium | reverse complement strand
AGCTGCGCAACCTGCTCCAACCGCACCTGCTGAGGTGAGAGACTCGCTTGCTACAACGCCATCTCCCGGCGAAGAAGCGATGCATATTGCTGAGCAAACTGCCTCAGATGCTCATCATCAGCAGTAGTTATTTGCGCACCTGATCTTAATTTATATTCAAACCTGGTAATGGCCACCGTGAGGTGGCCATTTTCTTAACAGGATCTGCCATATTTCTTAAAATTATTGAAAAGTGTAGTTTATTACACAAAAAAGTTATTGAAAAGTGTATAAACCGAACCTGCCAGTCAAAAACTTTTCAAAAATTACATTGAAATCAACCTAGCAGAGGGTGCGCTTCAAAAGCGCGCATTTGGTGAGATACGTTCTGTCGAAGCCTTTGATGAAAAGAGCATTAACTTGGGCTCAGTTTATGAAACAGTTGTGGCGACTGAATTAGCTGCGTATGGCCATAGGCTGTTTTATTACGATAATCGTAAACGCGGTGAAGTTGATTTTCTGATTGATGACTATAATTCGCTGTCAGTATTGCCTATTGAGGTTAAGTCGGGCAAAGACTATAGCATTCATAGTGCTCTGAGTGGGCTTACGGGAAATGATGACTATCATGTGGCTTCTGGGATCGTGCTCTCAAATGAAAGAATAATCAAAAAGAAAAACAAAATTACCTACATGCCAATTTATTACGTTATGTTTTTGTAGACATTCGGGCTTGCTGTTGGATAGAGAAATGGCCACCGTGAAGGTGGCCATTTTGTTTGATGCTTATTCAAATGTGCGCTGTTAGTTCTTCTTGCGGCGATTCACGATGAGTTTCGTAGCGTCGATAACCGCAACTGAGCAGAGGCTTACGCCTATAACTGCAATCCAGTCTGCGAGGTTGAGCGGCGTCACCTGGAACAACTCCTCGGTGCCTGGCAAGTAAATCAAAATTACTTGCAACAACATCGAACCTGCAATAGCGGCAAGCAGCCACTTGTTCTTGAACGTGCGCAACGAGAAGATCGTGTGCGCCTCGCTGCGGAAGCTGAGCGAGTGCAACAGTTGGCTTAACACGAGCGTCGTAAACAGCATTGTGCGCGACGTTGCGGGGTCTACGCCGAGCATCGGCGCAATCGTGAAGTCCAAAATAATCGGGAAGATAGACAGCACGAATCCTTGCCAGATAATTTGTGCCCAACGGCCGCCCGTCAAAATCGGCTCAGATGCGTCGCGCGGCTTGCGATCCATAATGTCGTCTTCGGCTGGGTCGACACCAAGTGCAAGCGCTGGCAAGCCGTCGGTAATGAGGTTAATCCACAGAATCTGAAGAGGGAGCAACGCTGCTTTGGGTGAAATGAACGACGTCAGCGCAATGATGACCACTTCAGAGATATTACATGAAAGCAAGAAGAGAATAACCTTCTTGAGGTTGTCGAAGACCGAACGGCCAAGGCCAACCGCTTCAACAATGGTTGCGAAGTTGTCGTCGGCGAGCACCATGTCTGCGGCCTCGCGTGTTACGTCGGTACCAACAACGCCCATCGCCACGCCGATGTCGGCGCGCTTAAGTGCTGGTGCGTCGTTAACGCCGTCGCCCGTCATGGCCACGATATGGCCGCGCGACTTCAGCGCATCAACGATGCGCAGCTTGTGCTTCGGGTTAACGCGTGCATAGACGCGAATCTTTTCAACGCGGTCGCGCAATTCGTCGTCGCTCATGGCCTCAATCTCTGGGCCTGATACAACCTCTTCGCCCTCGTGTAAGATGCCAATTTCAGACGCGATAGCCTGCGCGGTGAGCGCATGGTCGCCGGTGACCATTGCCACGTGAATGCCTGCATCATGCGCGGTCTTCACAGAGGCTGGCACCTCAGGGCGAGCAGGGTCTTGCAACGCCATGATGCCAACGTAGACCATCTGCTGCTCAACAGCCTCAGGGTCTTCAAACTCGTTGAGAAATTCGTCAGGCAATTCGCGATACGCAAACGCGAGCGTGCGGAAGCCCGTTGCCGCGAACTCCGTGTTCTGGCGCATAATCTCTTCGCGAATCTCCTGCGTTAGTTCGACAATCTCGCCATTGAGCATCGCATGGGTGCAGAATGGCAGCGTCGTGTCGATGCCACCCTTCATGAACGCCCATGCGCTCTGTACGCCCTCGTTAACCACGAGGTGCACGGTAGTCATGCGCTTACGCTCAGAATCGAACGGCACCTCTCCAATGCGCTTCGGAATGATGAGGCCTGGCATAAGGTCTTTCGCAGCCGCGACGAGCGCGGTCTCAGTGGGGTCGCCTACGAGTTCGCCGGTGGCCGTGTAATGTGCATCGTTGCAGGCGAGGCCAATCATAAGGAGCGACTCAACGCATGAGCGGTTCGGCGCATCCATGTCTTCGCTCAACACAATGAGGTTGTCGCCTTCGACCTTTGTTGGCGTGAGGCCAATGAGCATGCGGCGCGCAGACATCTTGTTGAGCGTGAGCGTACCGGTCTTATCTGAACAAATATAGTCGGTCGAGCCAAGGGTCTCAACCGCATGAAGCTTCTTGACGATGGCGTTGCGCTCAGCCATTCTGCGCACGCCGAGTGAAAGCGCTACGGTAACGATAGCAGGCAGGCCCTCCGGAATCGCTGCAACGGCGAGCGAAACGGCGATGAGCAGGCCTTCCGTGATGTTCTTGGTAACGAGTACCTCTTCGATGAAGACCGCTGCCGCGATGATGAGCACAGCAATCGCGATGCGCTTGCCCACGCGGTCGAGCTCGACCTGAATAGGCGTCTGGTCTTCTTCGGTTTCATTGAGCATGACAGCGATTTTGCCCATCTCAGTGTTTGAACCTGTGGCAACTACAATCATTTTGCCGTGGCCGACTGACACGCTTGTACCGCTAAATGCGATGTCACGCATGTCGCCGAGCGGTACCGCCGCACCGCTATCGCTCTCAATAGGAGCCACGCGCTTCTGTACGGCTTCGCTTTCGCCCGTGAGCGCCGACTCAATTGTGCGCAACGCGCCAACCTCAAACAGGCGGCCGTCGGCAGGTATGGTGTCGCCCGCTTCGAGCAATACGATGTCGCCCGGTACGAGTTGCGATGTTTCAACTTCCTGCTCGATGCCGTCGCGAATGACCGACGCCGTTGGCGCCGACATCTCTTTGAGCGCCTCAAGGGCCTGCTCCGCGCGGTACTCTTGCATGAATCCGAGTATGCCGTTGAGCAGCAAAATCGCCAAAATCGCGACGCTCTCAACAACCTGGTGCTCCCACGCCGCGATAGCAACCGCTACAAGAAGAACGTAAATCATAAAGTCTTGGAATTGCGCGAGAAAGAGTCTCCACTTAGGAACTGCTTTTTTGTCGGCGAGCTTATTGTGACCGTGCTTTTCGAGACGTTTGGCGACTTCGCTTTCTGAAAGTCCCTCGGTCAGATTGGTTTCGGTGGCAGCGACGACTTCGTCGATATCCATCGAACACCAAAGGTTTTCCTGTGCCATGTACTCCTCCTGTTCGCAGATAAATTATGGTAATTTTACACGATATAAAGTAGAGAAAAGAGCTCGAAACTCTTTAAATCACTATACCCATAATAAGGATTTTTTTAGATAAAGGCCACGTGGCCTACGGTGTTTTAAAGTTGCACGCGATGCATTGCCCCGTGGGAGTAACCGCCAGCCCACCACGAGCTGTTTCGCGCAAAGTCGGTGGGATTGAAGCACCAACGCGGGCGGACGCGACAACAACTTCGTCAAAGGGGATAGCAAAGGTAACACCAGCAAGTGCCATGTGTGCGCCAGCGAGCGCGACAGATGCGCCTGTGCTATTGCGCATAATGCAGGGAATTTCGACTAGCCCCGCGACGGGGTCGCAGACAAGTCCTAATTGACCTTGCATGGCGAGGGCTGCCGCATGGCTAACTTGTTCGGCGGTTCCGCCCATGAGATAGGTGAGTGCTCCCGCCGCCATCGAAGCGCCAACCCCTATTTCTGCTTGGCAACCGCCTGCCGCACCCGATAGGGTTGCGCGTGCGGCAAAAACTCCGCCTATACCAGCGCTCACCAAAAGGGCATCCACCAGTTCTTCGTCAGTTTTATCAAACACTTCTGAAGCTGCGATAAGAACGCCCGGCACTACACCAGAAGCACCTGCGGTAGGGGCGGCTACGATGCGTCCCATGGATGAGTTGACTTCTGCTGTTGCGACAGCGTAACTGAGTGCGCGCGAAAACAAATCTCCAAATTCGAAGGCGCCTTGCGAGTTCATGCGCGCGGCATCGCCGCCGCACAGACCTGAACGCGATTTAATTTCAGGATTGAGCCCCGTCTTAATTGCTTCTTTCATGACCAGAAGCGTTTCGTGCATATGAGAACGTATCTGCTTAGGTGAGTTGCCGCTCTCAAGCGCCTCTAAAGCGAGAACGGCCTCAGCTAAGTTTTGTTGAGTATCTTGTGCTTGAGCAGCCCAATTTGCAAAAGTCGCGAATGCCATATGTTCTCCTTAACGATAGCTACCCATACGATACCACATACCCATACGCATTCTTTATAAAAGGTACACAAAATGGGGTTGCATAGGCGCAAGAATTAGCGTACTATAATTTTAAGAATTAGCCTTAACTAATTTTAAGACACGATGCAGAAGGATAAAGATATGGTAGAGGCCAAAGAATTGGGCACAACACATATTGGTGATATGGTCGAGATCGTTTCAGTCGATGATGCGTATGCACGCATTCAGGCTCTGCGCTTTGGTATTAATCCCGGAGCGGTCGTAGAAACAATTGCTCGCGTCCCATCTGGACCAATTGTAATAAAGAGTGGCTTTCAAGAGATCGCTATTGGCGCACCTCTCGCAAAGAAAATATTGGTGAAAAATGTATAACAACAAGAATATTGTATTGGCAGGCAACCCAAACGTTGGCAAGTCGGTGCTTTTTTCTCGCTTATCTAAAGTCTAT
>CALLZE010000172.1 GCA_937858655.1 uncultured Coriobacteriales bacterium | reverse complement strand
CCATACTCGAGCAATTTGGCAAGAGGATTGCGCAGGCGCAGTTCCATAAAAGCATCGGTCATGGTCGTGGGGTCCCACGAACCAAACGAAACGTCATCAAGCTTAAGCTCAACAGGCACATCACGCGCGATAGTCGCTACCGTGCGCGAAGCGCGCGCCAAATCAATGTTTTCAACAATACTTTGGCCGACTTTGCCCTTAATAAGCCCTGCCTTTGCTGCCTCTAAAACGCCTTCAAACGTCTCATACTCATTGAGCAATTTTGAGGCAGTTTTCTCACCCACGCTGGGCACGCCAGGGATATTGTCAGAGGTATCGCCCTTCAGCCCAAGATAATCAATCACCTGCTCAGGACGCACGCCGTAGCGCTCTTCAACATCGGCGGGGGTAACAACCACCAAATCGCCCATACCTTTTTTCGTCGAAACTACCGAGGTTGAGGGAGTAATTAACTGAAAAATGTCACGGTCGCCTGAAGCGAGGTACGTGCGATAGCCTTGTGCTTCAGCCTGCGCTGAGAGCGTCCCAAGAATGTCGTCGCCCTCCCATCCCTTCATTTTCACTACGGGTACATTCATGGCCGTAAGCAAATTTTCGATGAGGGGGAACTGCTCTTTTAGGCGAGGCTCCGTAGGTGGTCGGTGCACTTTGTATTGCTCAAGCGCTTCGGTACGAAACTGCGGACGTCCCGCATCAAAAGCAGCAACAACCGCGTCAGGCTTTAACTCATGAAGCGTTTTAACCAAAATTGACATGAACCCAAAAACAGCGTTTGTTGGCTGTCCATTGGGCGCGGTGAGCGGCGTGGAAATCGCATGAAACGCGCGATGCGTCCATGAGTTACCGTCGATTATGAGAACTGTTCGTCTGTTTAAAGAATCGTGCACCATTTATCCAAAAATCATCTTTTCAACTTTGCGCGCTTTCAGCGCCGCAACAATTGCGAATATTCCACCAAGGAGTGCAATCATACCGAAAATATAAGGAATAAGCGATGCGATAATAAAGATATTGAAAACGAGATAGAGGCCTAAAATCATCTCAATAATGCCGATTGAAACATCAGGCCAACTCTTAACGTTGTAGCCGGCGATAAACGTTGAAAGCCCCACGAAAAGGCCTCCAAATACCCACACAAACGAGAGTGCGCTCGTAAACGCAAGGTCATTGCGCAAGGCTCCCTCAATGAGTGTCTGGGCGCCAGCACCAGGAAAAACTATCCACGCGCCGACAACGAGGCTCACGAGCGCGCCAAAAAACTTCCACGCGGACTGAGTGGGGTCAAAAAAGAGACCGACCAGCTTAACAATGCCGCCCAACAGCCAATAAAGGCCCAAGGTCCAGACAACACCTGTTATTGAAAACATGGGATGAAAAAAGAACATTGCCGCAAGGGCAATAAGCACAACGCCGTAGACTAGCGGGACCCACCAAGCATTAGGAGAAAGTGACTTCGTGAGCACGGAAACCGACCAGCCTTCCTATCTCGAGTCCCCATGAGAGGCGCAGATGTAAATATCTGCATCTATCATATCATGAAGTACGCCAGAGATAGCCCATTCCTCGCACGGTTTCGAGTCGTTCAGCTGATTCGGGATCAAGCTTTGCACGCACGCGTCGGACATGCACATCAACCGTGCGCGAGCCGCCATAATACTGGCCGCCCCACACGCGCCTGAGTAGCTCTTCGCGCGAGTGAGCACGGTTGGCATGCGTCACCAAAAAGACCAAGAGCGCGTACTCGAGATACGCTAAGTCGAGCGACTCCCCATACGAGCGCACCTGGTAGGTAGCCGTGTCGATAGTGAGAGGCCCATCAGAGATAATCTCATCAGCGGCGGGCGTTTCTTTGGGCCACAGCAAAAAGCGCAGGCGTGTCACCAGTTCGATTTCGCTCGCGCAATCAAGAATAAAGTCGCAGTGAATGCGCTGCGGAAATTGCAGCGCTTTGAGGCGATCTTCAGAAATGCGCACGAGCACCGCCGCGGATGCCGCCTCGAGAGTAGCGTTTGAGTCGAGACGCTCGATAGTTTCGAGCAGAGCTATTGTTTGATCGCCCGCATCAAGCAAAATGGTGTCGAACTCCCCCATGGCCATACGCCTTTGAGCGTCAGAAAGCGAGGCCCAAGCAACGGTGACGGGCATCGTGGCTATTGCTGTTGCCACTTCAGTACGAAAATATTCGTCGTTTGAAATGACCAGAACTCTTTTTGAAAGAGTGCTACGATGCGTCTCCATGCTCAGACCTCGCTTTCCTTGCTCGAAACTATCTGCTCCCTTGCAGCGTGTAGAGTGCTAAATTACATAACGCTTAAATACTTCTCGCGCTCCCAAGGGGTAACGTGAGTGATATAGTCAGCCCACTCAGCCTTTTTATTCTCAACATAGTATGAGTGAATGTGCTCGCCAAGAATATCTTTCATAACTTCTGACTGTTCAAAGCGCTCAATTGCCTCGCCGAGATCCTTTGGCAATGTGCTGATGCCGGCCGCCTCGAGTTCTGCCTCAGTCATCTCAAAGATGTCATTGGTTGACTCTGGCATAAGCTCAAGCTCCTCTTCGATACCTTTGAGACCCGCGCCAAGCATAACCGCAAACGCGAGATAAGGATTGCAGGTTGGGTCTGGTGAGCGCAATTCAATACGGGTTGCGAGCTCTTTGCCTGGCTTGTACATTGGTACGCGCACCATAGCAGAACGGTTGCGGCGTGCCCATGAAATATAAACAGGTGCCTCATAGCCAGGAACAAGACGCTTGTAGCTATTTACGAGAGGATTGGTGATAGCGGTAAACTCAGGAGCGTACTTCAAAAGACCCGCAATATAGTGCTTAGCAATCTTGGAAAGGTTGTAGCCCTGAGGATCATCTGCGTCAAAGAACGCGTTGTTGCCGTCAAGGTCAAAGAGTGACTGGTGAACATGCATACCTGAACCATTCTCGCCATCGAGAGGCTTAGGCATAAACGTTGCGTACACACCCTGGTGCATAGCAACTTCTTTAACCGTAAGACGATAGGTCATAACTGAGTCTGCCATAGCAAGCGCCTCAGAATAACGCAAGTCAATCTCGTGCTGAGAAGGAGCTACCTCATGGTGGCTGTACTCAACAGGAATGCCGAGTTTCTCAAGAGTGAGAACGGTATCACGACGAAGGTCACTTGCAAGGTCGAGCGGTGTAAGGTCGAAATAGCCACCCTCATCAAGTACTTCGGTATTCTTGTCATCTTTAAAATAGAAGAACTCAAGCTCGGGGCCTACGTACATCTCATAGCCCATATCCTTTGCCTTTGCAAGGATACGCTTGAGGGCATAGCGAGGATCGCCCACAAAATGGCTACCGTCAGGACGAACAACGTCGCAGAACATACGAGCAACGCCGTGCTCGTTAGGACGCCAAGGAAGAATCTGGAAAGTGTCAGCATCAGGATAAGCAACCATGTCTGACTCTTCGATACGAGTAAAGCCATCGATAGATGATCCGTCGAAGCCCATTCCCTCTTCAAAAGCTCCCGCTACCTCAGTATCGGTAACCGCAAATGATTTCATTACACCAAGAACATCAGTAAACCAAAAACGAATGAATTTGATCCCGCGCTCTTTGACAGTCGTGAGAACATAATCTTTGTCGCGTCCTGCTGCCATAATTCCTCCTAATGGTTGTGCGCTATAGCGCTATGGTAATGCCTTTGTTTGCTTTACACAATTACTATAGCGCCTCAATTGTTAAGGGAGCGTTACACCGATGTTTCGAGTTTGTTACGATGTTTCGGCGCTCAAACGCTCCCTTGTACAAGTCAACTTAGACCGAGGTATAAAGATTGCCGTAAGGGCGCGATGACACAGGGATGAGTTTCGACCAAGACTCGGCCAAAAGCATGTCCACGAGAGCAGATGGCTCTTTACCGAAGTCTGCAGCAAACTGTTCAGCGTACGCCTCAAGATGCTTTTTGAGCGCTGCCTTATCAGTTTCATCGGCCACAAAAATGCCGACTTCTTTACCACACTGTTGCTGAGTAACCGCGCCGCGCACATAAATAACGCCGCCGTGCATACCCGTGCCGACATAGTTGCCTACGAGCTCTCCGCCCGCCAACGCGCCTTCATTGGTGAGGCCGAGCAAAATGAGCTCGCCGCCTGCCATATACTCGCCAAAGAAATCGCGCGCGCATCCTCCCGCAACGATAAGTGGCTTATGTGATTTGAACTCTTTCATATGAATGCCGACGCGATAGCCCACGTCGCCTCGAACAAATACGCTACCGCCGCGCATACCATACCCGACAACGTCGCCAGCGTTACCATGAACAATAACGTTTCCTGAGTCCATCGTGTTGCCCACGCCGTCTTGAGCAGACGCTTCAACAACGACGCGCGCACCACCCATAAACATAGCAAGGTCCTGGCCCGCAACACCCTCAATGAAAATGGTGACGTTTTTATCGGTAATACCATCGCCAATATAGCGCTGGCCGTTAATACCTTTCAAACGAATATTGGTTGCGCCCGCTTTAATAGCCGCGCGAATAGCCTCGTTGACTTCGCGATAATAAATCGATTGACACTCGATAATGACCGACGAAAGATCGCCCTCGTGCTCCTGCACAACGACAGGTTCTGTATGGTGATATCCAATAATTACTGCTGACATCGCTTTTCTCCTATCGTCCCGCAGGCTTTACGCCCAAGATTTCACACGTTTGCTCGTCAAGGCCGACCGCGCGTAAGCGCTCACGTGAACCTCGCAGCGATTCAACCGCGTTAACACCCAACGCGCCAAGAATCTCCTGCAACTCATGGCTCCACGCGTGTACCAAATTAACGAGGCGCTGTGCTCCCTCTTCGGGATCAAGACGACGCGTAAGCTCTGGCTTTTGCGTCGTGAGTCCCCAACTGCAGCAGCCCGTATGACAACCCTGGCAGAGGTGACAACCTAAAGCCATGAGCGTCGCGCTACCAATGGCGCACGAGTCAGCACCAAGCGCAATTGCCTTTGCGAGATCGGCACTTGAGCGTATTGAACCAGCGGCGATAATGCTCGCTTGCTGACGAATGCCTTCATCACGCAAACGCTGGTCAACAACCGCGATGGCGATTTCGAGTGGAATACCAATGTGATCGCGAATAACTGCAGGGGCAGCACCTGTGCCTCCCCTAAATCCGTCAAGGTAAACGTAGTCAGCGCCAGCGCGCACAACACCTGAAGCAATCGCTCCAACATTGTTTACGGCCGCAATCTTAACGCCAACAGGTTTATAACCACTCGCTTCTTTCAGCGAGTAAATCAGCTGACGTAAATCCTCGATTGAATAAATATCATGGTGAGGAGCAGGACTAATTGCGTCGGTTCCCTGAGGAATCATGCGGGTATTCGACACTTCTTGGTTGATCTTTTCTCCAGGAAGATGTCCACCAATACCTGGCTTTGCTCCTTGCCCAACCTTAATTTCTATAGCGGCACCCCGGTTGAGGTACTCGCTGTCAACGCCAAAACGGCCCGATGCCACTTGAACGATGACATTATCTTGATAAGGGTATAAGTCTGCGTGCAAACCACCCTCACCTGTATTCATCAAGATCCCAAGACGTTGCGCTGCCATTGCCATTGATTTGTGAACATTAAGGCTCACTGAGCCGTAACTCATGGGAGCAAACGTAAGAGGTGTCTCAAGTTTGAGCGCCTTATCGTCTTCGACGTTTCCAATATAGGTTCGCAGTTCCATAGGCTCACGAAGGGGGTCAATGGAAGGGTTCGTCACCTGGCAAGCGTCCAACACGAGATGATCAAAAATCGACTCCATGGGACGGTCGGCACCCATCGAAGTGAGCACAACGCCACCCGTTGCTGCCTGTTTCCAGATTTTCTTACGAGCAGATGGTTGCCAATTGTCATTCTCGCGATATGCAAGCTCATTTTTCTTGATAGTAATGCAGTGCGCAGGACAAAACGTCACGCAGCGATGGCAGGCACGGCATTTGCTATCGTCAGGTAGAGGGCGCTCATTAAATTTGTAAACGCCCCAACCGCACTGACCCACACAACGACCGCACTTATGACATTTGTCATAGTCAATCTCTACATGAAATTCCGGCTGAATGTAATCGTTCATTATGCCACCTCAACTTTACATGCTGGTGCTGACTGCAAGCGAGCAACAACGGCCTCGCCAGCACGAGGAGTCCAAACCTTATCAGGAAGGTCACACACCTCACGAATTGATGATTCTTCACTTGCTACATACACAACAGAGCCTTTTTGTGCGGCAACGAGTGGGCGCAATTTAATACGATCGTTAAAGGCAACAAAACCTTCGTTTGTGCCGAGGATAATCGCAAAAGGACCATTAAGCATAGCTGAACTGTACTTTTTGCGAAGGTGCGTGAAATAAGCGCGCTCCTCATCATCCATATCGTCAATCTCGCTCCACAGGGGAGCAGCGAGCGCTTGGCACGCCTGAAGGCTCGTGAGACCGTCTTTACGCATCATCTTATCGAAGAGATAAGCCACAACCTCTGTGTCCGTGCCCATAGTGCAGTGATAACCAAACTGCTCAACGTAGCGAGCGTTAATACCGTAGCTCGAAAGCTCGCCGTTATGAACAATTGAAAAATCGAGCAATGAGAACGGATGTGCTCCTCCCCACCAACCAGGTGTATTTGTTGGGAAGCGATTGTGCGCTGTCCACGTATGACCTTCATACTCATCGAGGCGGTAAAAATGACCGATCTCTTCGGGGAATCCAACGCCTTTGAAAACGCCCATATTCTTTCCTGAAGAGGCAACAAACGCGCCCGAGATCGTTGTGTTTATGGCCATAACCGCATCAACAACATAGTCCTCTTCAGAAACGCAAGCCTGCTCAAGAGTGAGCGGATCAACCTTGACAAAGTAACGCCACAGAAGTGGACCAGCATCAATGCCGGGAGTCTTCTGAGTCGGAATAGGCTCGCTGCGATCAACTTTAAAAAGACGATCGAAAAAGAGATCAGCTTCTTCTTTGGCATCCTGCGAATCAAACATCATATGAAAACAGTAATGCTCCGCAAAATCGGGATAAATTCCATATCCCGCATAACCAGCGCCCAATCCATTTCCGCGATCGCGCTGAACTGCCATCGCACGGATAATAGTTTCTCCTGAAATATTGTTTCCGCTGGTATCGCAAATTCCTGCTAAACCACACATAGTTACTCCTCACCTACAAGCGACTCGTCTGCCACGCTTGATTGTTTCGTTTCAAAATCTGCATTCAATGCTGCTAGGACTTCCACAAGTGCTCCCTCGCCTGATGCTGGCGCGTCGCCAAGCCCAAGTTTCTTTCGCGCATTAATACGCGGCTTACCGAGCACTCCCTCTTTGAGCACCATGTCAAAAGACTCGGTGACTGACTCGGGATTAAGCCCACGAGCGACCCCAAGATTTTTCATGATGCGCATGGTGTTTGCCATACCTATGCGAGAGTGACAGAGCTCTTGGCAGTTGAAGCACTCAACGCATTTAAATGCTTCGCCACTGGCGACCGCCTCATCCATGCGTCCTTCAACAAGGTCTTGGATAAGGTCATTAGGGCGAAATGTTGGGTCAATCTTTCCAACAGGGCAGTCATCTTTACAAGCACGACAACCGTTGCATTTATTGAGAAGCGCCACATCAAAGTGACGTGCCAGATGTTCGTTATACTCCTTTGCTGCATCCCACTTTTCAAAGAACGGCTCAACTGAAATCTTATGGCTAGATAGCCCGAGCTCATCTTTGTCATATCCAAAAGTGAGTGCCAAAATCTCGCTCAAGAAGAACACGGGGATATCGTAGGCCTCTTTGGCGCGAGCAAGTGCCGCTTGATTAAGATCAAACTGCAAAAAGCATGAAGGACAAGCAACAATCAAAGCATCAACGTCGTTGTTCTTAAGATCGTTAAGTTTGCGCTGTGCAAATGCAAGTGAAGTATCGCGCGAACCAACACGATCAAGCGCACCTCCGCAACACTGCATTTTGCTAGGATAGTCAACTATGCGCGCGCCCAAAGCTGCAAGAAGTGCCTCAAACTTTGTTGGGTGAAGCGCGTCATCCCAACGAATAGCTGGCTGCGGACGTAACATATGACATCCATAATGAACCGCAATACGCATATTATTGAGCGGGCGCTTGACATGAGAAGCAACAGCGCCAATGCCTACTTCATCGATAAGATACTCTGCTAAGTGAAAAATACGCGTACTACCGGTATATACCAAAGGATTTTCAGACGCTGCTGGGTCGCTTTCGCTTGCCGCTTCAAGCGCCGCATTAATGCGGTCGCGGTCGCGCCATGAAGTAGCAAGGTGACTTTGCGTCTCCTTAAATGTTGAATAGCATCCATTGCATGGAGTGATAACATCGTTACCTGCGCGCTCCATAACCGCCATGTTGCGTGCTGCGGCCGCATAAAACGCATCCTCCGAATTTGCCTTAGTTAGTACTCCCTCAGGGCAGCAGGTAAAACCATCAACATCAACGATGTTAGTGCTGAGCTCGTCAAGAACGACGCGTGTTGCCTTCTCGATATTAGGAAGACGCGCAGGTATGGTGCAGCCCCAAAATACTGAATACTTACTCACTTCAACCTCCTTTGGTCCATAAAAAAACGCCCACAACCAATGCCTTGCAGCATGGTGTGAGCGTCGTTGCTCGATTATACGTTGGTACGCCATTGTACCAAGGTGTACGCAAAAGTATACCCGATTAACCCGTTGTTTACAAACTATGTGCTTTAACGTCGTCGCGAATGGCGCCTCGTGCTTTAGTAACGCTCAAAGTGGACGCGATCAGCTTCATAACGATCAACAAAATGGTTTGCGTTGTCGTCTTGCGGATACCCCGCAGAAATAACCGCAAAAGGTTTAATGTTTTCTGGCAAACTAAAAAGATCGCTGACATATTTTACGCGCTCGGGCTCAGGCCAAACCGCCATCCACACTGCACCGAGAGATTGGGAGGCAATTTCAAGCAAGGCATTTTGAGCAGCGGCACCCATGTCCTGCTCCCAGTTACCATCAAAACGAAGGTTTTCATGATTACTCAAGAGAACTAAAGCAAAAGCTGCTCCGGCGACTGGTTTAGAGTAAGGACTCATTGATGCCAATTTCTCTAGATTCTCTCGATTTTCAACTACCAGAAACTCCCATGGTCGCTGATTTCCTGCAGAAGGTGCTTGCATAGCAGCACGCAAAACTGCCTCGATTTTTTCTGATTCAACAGGTCTCTCGGCATATTTTCGAACGCTTCTGCGATTATTAATAACCTCTGTCACTGCTTGTTGTTTATCCATGAAAGTTCCTTTCTCGATTCGGTTCAATCATACCCATATTTGTCTTGGCAACTTTTATAGAATGATAAAAAATCCCCGCCGAAGCGGGGATTTCTCTGTACACTGTTGTTGCGTTTACTCAGCAGCTTCCTCAGCAGGAGCCTCGGTTGCCTCTGCAGGAGCCTCTACGGCTTCCTCAACAGGAGCCTCAGCCTCTACAGGAGCAGCTGCAGCAAACTCAGCTGCCTTCTTTGCCTTTTCGGCTGCTTTAGCTTCACGCTCAGCCTTCTTTGCGGCTTCTGCAGCCTCTGCAGCTACGCGGCGCTCTTCGGCCTTAGCCTTGTCACGCTCAAGCGCTGCTTCTGCAGCCTTACCAAACTTATCAGCAAAGCGCTGAACACGACCACCAGTATCAATCAGTTTTTGCTGACCGGTAAAGAATGGATGGCATTCGTTGCACAACTCAACGCGCACTTCGCCGCCTTTTGTTGACTTAGACTCGAAACGATTACCACATGAACAAATGTAAGTGGTCGTCTCGTATTGTGGGTGGATACCCTCTTTCATCTTTAACACCTCCGATAGTGCCTTGGTTTCTGACCAAAGCGAGGACACAGACTACAAATGTTATCAGCCTTAAGCCGTATAATCAAGCAACAAGAGAAAACTCACGTTACCTCTAGATAACCGCGTGACCGCATCGACTCAACAACAAAGTGGCATTTCGGGTATAATCACTCACCATATGTACTAACTCGAAAGGCGCCATATATGTCTCATCTGTTTCCAACTCAGGTCACAACGCTCGTCATAGGAAGCGGCCCCAGTGGTTTTTCTGCCGCATATTATGCGGCTCAACGCGGGCCCGTACTTCTTGTTGATTCATTTATTTTGCCACGCGACAAAAGCTGTGGAGGCATGATTCATCCCCTGTCACAACGCCTCATTGAAGAAATTGCGCCCATACCTCGCAACCTCCTCCTTGACCCACCCGAGGTCTACTTTCGCTACAATGACCTTGATAGCAACGTCATAAAAAACACTTCGTTGCGCTTTCTTAACGTTGACCGAGCGCCTTTTGACGAATGGCTATTGAGCAAATTGCCCGGAACTGTGAGCGTATGTGACCAGACGCGCTACATTGCCCATCGCGAAACTACCTCGGGTCTTCAGGTTGATGTTTTGCATAAAAACAAACTACACACTATTGAGTGCTCGTTTCTTGTTGGTGCAGACGGTGCGCGCTCAAAAGTTCGCAAAAATCTGGGGCTTCCCGATTTTCAGCGCTACGTTACGCTTCAAGATTATTGCCTCACAGAAGGACCCATAGAACCAGCATTTGACTGCTTTTGGTTTGAAGAAATTCCCGAATTCGGCGTGGGATATATTATTCCAAAAAATGAGCGTACGCTCGTTGGTCTCTGCTATTATCCTGGCACAAAGCGCGCTCATGAGCTACAAGACCGTGCTATGGCGCGATTGCGCTCGCTCTATCCTATTGGTCCTACCATTAAAAGAGAGGCCTGGATTGCTCCGAAGCACACCTCCCTTAAAGATTTATCACCGGGAGTAGGACGAGTTCTTCTTACCGGTGAAGCTGGTGGCTACATTTCTCCCACTTCTGGCGAAGGAATTAGTTGGGCACTCGACTCGGGGAAACAAGCAGGTTTGTCAATTGCACAATGCACAAATGACAACGCGCTTGACCTTTATCGTGATCGAGTCGCCCATCTAGAGAAAATGATCGCTCATCGTCTAAGAATGTTTCCTCTTATGAATTCGAAGTGGGGCAAAAAAGTAGCTCGCTTCTTCCCTGAGCGCTATCTCAGCCATATGACACAAAACCTTTAAAACCGTACCCAAAAAAAGAGCCGACATAGTGTCGGCTCTTTTCACGTTTGACAATATTTAATTCTGCGCAGCCGCAGCGCATGCACCTGCGCCCATGCCACAACCGCCACCATTGCCCATACCGCAACCGCTACCGTTTCCACGGCCAGCGCCATTGCCTTGGCCTTGGCCAAAACATGCACCCATACTGCGCCCGATACGAGCGCCACCAGCTCCGGTGCAAGTTGCCTGGTTCTTTTCGATGGCCTGATAAATTTCGTCAGCCTTCTCTTGGGTCAAAGTGCCCGCAGCAACTTGGGCGTCAAGTTGTTCTTTGCGAACCTTAAGAGCCTCTGACTTGAACTCATCGAGTTTACCGGCATCCTTTGCAATAGTTCCGTAGGTTTTGCCTGTATCGGTGCGCTCTTCGGTTACGCTCGCAACGCTACGGCCTGTTACAGTTGCTGCAACGTCAGCCATGGTCTTTGCGCCTGTCGCCGCGTAAGCAGTAGCCGCAAAAGCAATAATGAGAGCTCCCAGCACAGCGACGATCGCTCCATTACGAGTCCACTTTTTTGTATTCATAATAGTTCCTCCAAATCTTAAGTGGCTTTCCGTAATAACAACATACCGAAGAGGTGTGACAAAACTGTGTCATTTCTCGCACGTTTTGCGACCTTTTTTATAAAAGAATTGTGCTGGGAGAATGCACTTGATTATCACAACGATAATCCGATAAAGGCAATTTCTTCAAGATTCCATAAAATGAAAAAGAGCCGACACGAAGTCGGCTCTTTAACCTTTAAGAAGGTTACTAGTTTTGTGGAGCGGCGCACGTGCCACTCCCCATTGCGCAACCGCCGCCATTATTACATGGTGTGCCGTTGCCACGGACGGTGCATGTGCCATTGCCTTGGCCCTGTCCGCGCCCCTGGCTGAGTCCATAACAAGCTCCTGCCCCGCGAGCCATACAAGAACCCGAACCATTGCAGAGCACGCGATTCTTAAGTGTTGCGCCAAAAGCTGACGAAGCAAAAACGACCGCGCTCAAAGCGCCAATAACCACAACTAATACGACAGTCTGTAACCACTTCTTCGTAATACTAATAATAGGCCTCCATAATCTCAAGTGGTTTTACGTGAGAACAGAGTACCGAAGAAATGTGTCAAAGTTTTGTGGTTTTCAGCACTTTTCATTCTTTATAAAATCTCTACAATCTGCGCTAAGTAATTTTGTCAGGAAAAACAAACGTAAACTTTGCTCCGCCACTTTCCCTGTTTGAAGCAATGATTTCAATATCATGGCGCTGGGCGATTTCGCTCGCAATAGCAAGTCCAAGACCTGTCCCCGAAAAATTCTCAGCACTTCGAGTTTTATAAAAACGTTCAAAAATCTGAGGGAGTTCTTCTTCGTCAATACCAGGTCCTTCGTCAGACACGCTTAGCTCATGACCATGTGCGCTGATTGAGACTGTCGAGCCTTGAGGTGTGAACTTAATCGCATTATCAAGCACTGTTAGTATCATCTGACGCAAGCGGTCATAATCGCCCTCAAAGGAGCTCAAATCGTCAAGGCTCACATCAAGAGTCACCTGATGATTATGGGCTAAACGAGTCGCACTGCGCACGGCATCTTGAACAACATCTTTAAGGTTTATTGTCTCCTTTTCGATATTGAACTGTGCATTTTGCAATCGTGAAAGCTCGAGCAAATCATTGACTAATCGCTCAAGATGTTTTGCCTCGCTCAACATCTCACGGTGGTAATCCTTCACTTTTTCAGGATCGCTTACCACCCCATCGCTCAGTGCTTGAAGAGATCCACGCATAACGGTAACGGGCGTGCGCAACTCATGTGAAATATTCACGATGAAGTCTCTACGCATTTGATCAAGCTGTTCACTTTCGCGCGATGCTTCATCAAGGCGTTGAGCCAAAATATCGAGTGTGTGTCCCAATTCACCAATCTCGTCATTTTGGACAACTTGAGCACGGGCCTCATAATCGTTATCCGCAAGGGACACCGCCGTTTCTTTCATTTTTGAAAGCGGGCGCGTAAATGAATATGACAAGGGAACCGTCAGCAGAAGCGCGGCCATCATAGCGATTAACATGCTCAGCGCAAGGAGCATAAGGCTGCGTCCAACCGCTGCGTTAACGCCATCTACTTGTGAGCGCATGATAACGGCTCCCACAACAGAACCTTGTGTTGCGATTGGTGCACCCACAACAATTTCTGGCTTTGCCAAAAAGTTCTCCTTGGCATTTTCGGACGTTGCCGAACCCCTTAGCGCGTTTGCCATGACATTAGTCGCCTCAGCGGGGACTGCCGAAACATTCACCTGACCGGTCATCATGCCGTGGGCGCTTGTTCCTTCAGAAAGTCGTCCGTTCCTATCGACAATCCAAATGTCGGTGTTGGATACTTCGCCAATAAAGCGCACGTAAGCACCATATCCACCGCTCCCCATCCCCATGCTCATGCCCATGCCATTCGCTGAAGAGTTCGTCGTACTACCACTCAACACGCGAGCAAGGGACGAAGCGTAACGCGCCACAACATCTCTGTGCGCATCGATGCTTTGTTGTTGAAAGAGAATGGTGAACACGACAGCGACCACCAGAGCAAAAACGGTGAGCGCAATGAAAAAATAGGCACCAAGACGACGCGTGATTTTACTTTTTATCATCATCTTTCACCTCAAACCGATACCCCACACCCCAGATTGTTTTTATGCCCCATGCAGGGTGTTCTAATCGGTCAAGTTTTGCGCGCAACCGTTTGATATGGCTATCTACCGTTCGACTGTCCCCATAGTAGTCGTATCCCCACAGCGCATTAAGCAGAGCTTCGCGAGAAAAAACGTGCCCCATTGAGTTGGCGAGCGTCCATAGAATTTCGAGTTCTTTCTTTGTGAGCAGAACATTTTCACCGGCGACCGTGACCGTATAATCATCAAGATTGACGACAAGATTATCGAATGTGAAAACTTGTATGCTCTTTTCCTGTGAACCTATACGCCTCAAGACGGCCTTAACGCGCGCAAACACTTCGCCAGGTGAAAAAGGCTTGACGATATAGTCGTCAGCGCCAATTTCGAGGCCCATAATTTTCTCATAATCCTCGCCGCGCGCGGTAATCATCAAAATGGGGACATTCGATGTTTTTCTAATTTCTCTGCAGACCGAAAATCCATCGAGCAGAGGCATCATGACATCAAGGAGCAACACGTCGAAGTGTTGAGATTTAAAAGCCTTAAGCGCTTCTTCACCATCATGAACGACGGTCACGTTAAAGCCCTCTTTGAGAGCATATTCTTCAAGAACTGAAGTGATTTGCTTGTTGTCATCTGCAATCAAAATATTTTGCATAAGGGCCTCCTTTTGCCCTAAGTATAGCAAAAGGATGTGTCTTTTCTGTGGCAAAACGTCGAGCGCATCACAAATGCATACACCCCCTTTTCAGGGGGTGTATGAGTAAAAATTTCTGATGATTTGCAATTAAATGACGTAATTAAAGGGCATGCTCGTTTTTGCTAAATCAGCGACCGTAATGCCTTCAAAATAATCGTTAACGAGACGCTCGAATTCTGTCCACATGGGCAGCGTGCGGCAACTGTCTGCACGCAGGCATTCGGTCGTCGCGCCCTCAAGGCATGCCACGGGAGCAAGACTTCCTTCGGTTAAGCGCAAAATCTCAGCCACGGTATAGTCGGCAGGGCTACGTGTCAATTTGTAGCCACCGCCCTTGCCGTGCGCGCCCTCAATCAAACCAGCCTTCGAAAGCACTTGAGCAATACTCTCAAGATACTTGCGCGAAATTTCCTGACGCTCAGCGACCTCTTTAAGCGGAATAAATGCGTCAAGGTTTTGCTCGGCCAAATCTATCATGACGCGTAGCGCATAACGGCCACGTGTTGAAATTTTCATAGCCTAAATCCCTCCGGCCCTACTCCGCAAAAAGCGGAGTCGACAAATAACGGTCTCCCGTATCGGGGAGCAAGACGACGATAGTCTTGCCCTCATTTTCAGGGCGCTTAGCCAACTCAATTGCTGCCCACAGGGCCGCGCCAGAAGAAATGCCCACGAGCACTCCTTCGCGCTTGCCGATAAGGCGGCCAACCGCGAACGCATCTTCATTTGCTACAGGAATAATCTCATCGTATATTTTCGTGTCAAGAACATCGGGCACAAACCCCGCGCCGATACCCTGAATCATATGAGGGCCAGCCTCGCCCTTTGAGAGCACAGGTGATGCGGCGGGCTCAACAGCCACAATTTTGACGCCTGGCTTTTTCTCTTTCAGATACTCGCCAACGCCCGTGACCGTTCCGCCTGTGCCAACACCTGCAACAAAGATGTCAACTGCTCCGTCGGTGTCCTCAAAAATCTCAGGACCCGTTGTCTCATAGTGCGCCTTGGGGTTAGCTGGATTAACAAACTGGCCTGGAATAAAGCTATTGGGTGTCTCAGCGGCAAGCTCTTCGGCCTTTGCGATAGCGCCCTTCATGCCCTTGGCACCCTCGGTCAAAACGAGCTCAGCGCCGTATGCTTTCATGAGTTGGCGGCGCTCTACTGACATAGTCTCAGGCATAACGATGATAATGCGATATCCACGTGCCGCGGCGACTGAGGCAAGTCCAATTCCGGTGTTTCCTGAAGTTGGCTCAATAATAACTGAGCCCTCTTTGAGCTTACCTGCCTTCTCCGCCTCGTCAATCATTGCGAGCGCAATGCGGTCTTTGACTGAACCCGCAGGGTTAAAATACTCAAGTTTCGCAAGAATCTTTGCCTTAAGATCATACTCCTTTTCAATATGAGTAAGCTCAAGCAAAGGGGTCTTACCAATAAGCTTATCAGCTGAAGTGTAAATGTGTGTCATGATGTGCTCCTTATTCTTTGCACGCTC
>CALLZE010000171.1 GCA_937858655.1 uncultured Coriobacteriales bacterium | reverse complement strand
ATATCAGACCATTGCGCGACGCGCTCATAAACAAAGGTCAAGAAAGTGAAACGTCTTCTGATGACTTAATGTTGCGCCTGCTAGATGAGATTATTGATTCGCTTTCCGAGGCAGACCATGAGCGCGTACGTCATGGTGGTATTGCCGCTTTGCTTGCTCAACCTGAGTTCGCTGACACTTCACGTGCTCAGCCTCTTGTTGACTCACTGGAAGGCGGCCTTGATATTTTGGAACTCATCAATGTTGCCGAGACAAGCCATTCGGATGCGCTACATATTCGCATCGGCAATGAAAACTCATTGTCGGCATTTGGCGATACGAGTCTGGTTATTTCTTCATATCAATGCGGTGGAGGTCTCGGATTTATAGGGGTCGTTGGTCCAACACGAATGAACTATATTCGCTCGATAAAAGCTGTCTCGCAGGCGGCTCGCGAGCTATCGGATACATTAGACGAGAGTACCCACTCTCAAACGGCAAAAGGTTAAGAGGAGAGTTATTAGTGGCATACGAGCAAATTGATTATTACGAGGTTCTTGGAGTTACAAAAAGCGATGACGCTGACGCAATTAAAAAGGCATTTCGTCGTAAGGCGAGGGAGTTTCATCCTGATGTCAACGATGCGCCTGATGCCGAGGATCAATTCAAGAAGATAAACGAGGCCTACGATGTGCTTTCTGATCCTCAGAAAAAAGCACAGTATGACCAGTTTGGATCAGTCGGCGGCCCAAGCGGTTATGGTAACAGCGGCGGCTACCAGCAGGTAAACATTGAAGATCTCTTTGGAGATTTGTTCTCTTCGTTTTTTGGTGGTGTATCGGGCGAGCAGGGAGGTCGCGTTAACCTTGATGGTCGCGATATGCAAATGCGCGTCAACATAACGCTCGAAGAAGCCGCACAAGGTGTTACGAAAGAAGTTATCGTTGATCGCCTCGCCCCCTGTGATGAGTGTAACGCCACAGGCGCTCAAGCGGGGACACATGCTGAAACGTGTCCTACCTGCAAGGGTAGTGGTCAGGTCGTCACGGTTAAAAACACTTTCTTGGGAGCCATGCAATCGGCTTCTGTCTGTCCAAAATGCCATGGCTCGGGCAGTTATGTTGAACATCCTTGTGCTGAGTGTGAGGGTTCGGGACGCGTTGTTGATCGCCAAACAGTGTCGGTAAACATTCCTGCGGGAATCAATGATGGTCAAAAAATTCGTAAAGATGGCCTGGGCGAGGCGGGTGTGCGCGGTGCGCGCAGCGGAGACCTTTACCTTGTCATCGCTGTTAAGGAACATAAGATTTTCGAGCGTGACAACAACAATTTGCATGCTCATTTGGAAGTATCAATGACTGAGGCAGCGCTGGGTACGAAAAAACGCGTACCAGGACTTCTTGGTGAAGTTGAAGTTGAAATCGATGCGGGCTCAATGACGGGTGATACGGTAAAGGTTAAAGGTGCAGGAATGCCTGTAATGCGCAGTGAGCAGACGGGCGATTTGTTCTTTCACTTGCAGGTTGTCATTCCTAAGAAATTGACAGGGCGCCAGCGCGAATTGCTCGAAGAACTCTCACAAGAGTTCGGCGATAGCGAAGTCGGCGAGGTTGCTCCCCGTCATAAAAGCGGTTTCGATAAGTTTAAAGACTGGATTAAGGGATAGTAATGTCGCTCCCACGTTTTTTCAGCAAACCCGTTGCGCTTGAATTTGACACTGGTCAATCGGTGACACTTGAGTTTGAGCCGAGTGATTACCACCATATTGCTCATGTCATGCGCGTCTGCGTGGGTGAAGAAACTGAAGTAGTGGTTCGCGACACGTGGCGCGCCTACCGCATGAAAGTTTTAGGCTTTTGTGAACCCTCAATTGTTTTTGAGGTTCTCGAAGTTCTTGAAATGGCTCAGCCCTCTCATAGGATTGCACTTTTTTTTGGTCTTTCAAAGGGCGATAAAAACGATACCATCGTACGTCAAGCGGTAGAAATCGGCGCTCATGCTCTTTATCCAGTATTATTTTCTCGCAGTGTGGTTAAACTTGACGAAAAAAAGATTGTTGCGCGTAGTGAACGATTGCGCAAAATCGCACAGTCAGCAGCGCAGCAGTCTCATCGTCAAACAATTCCACAAGTATGTGATATTGCGTCATTGGGCGACGTGACAACACTTCAATATCTTGATTCGTATGATCATGTTTATGTGCTCTGGGAAGAGACCCAAGGTATTACCCTTACGAAGCTTATCAATGAATCGTTGGCTACGGCACGAGAAGACGAGTCGTTTGCTTGTGTTGTGGGCCCCGAGGGTGGCATAACGCGTGAAGAGATTGAATTACTTGTTGAGCATGGCGCACTTTGCGCTTCGCTTGGATCAAGCATTTTGCGTGTTGATACGGCCAACGCAGTCACGCTTGGTGTATTGTGTGCTCTTCTTGGCGAGGCTAGTTCGTGATGAATCCCGATACCCTCAAGGTTTATGTAAAGACGCTTGGTTGCAAGGTTAACCAAGTTGAATCTGAAAGTCTGTTGAGTGAGCTTTCTCACTACAACGTGGAACTCGCTGAGGATATGAGTGCTGCTCAGGTTGTTGTAATCAATACGTGTTCCGTGACGAGTGAAGCTGATGCGAAAACGCGCAAAGCTATTCGCAAATGCGCGCGCCAAGAAGGTGTCGTCTTGGCAATTCCTACGGGATGCAGCGCTGCGCTTCACGAAGAAGAGCTGAATCAACTCGAAGAGAATGTGTGCGTCGTTGCTGACAAGACAAGTGTTGCGCGTTTCATTATTGACCGCTTTTCGCTCATCAAAAGGAAGCAAGTTGACTCTCTTA
>CALLZE010000170.1 GCA_937858655.1 uncultured Coriobacteriales bacterium | reverse complement strand
TGCCGCGGCACGCTCGAATATGCAGCACGCGAGTTATCTGGCGGGAGTGGCGTTTACACGCGCCTACGTGGGCAACGTGCATGCCATCTCGCACGCCATTAGTGGCATGTACGGGTTGGCGCACGGTTTAACGAACGCGGTCGCGCTACCGCTGATTTTGGATTATTACGTTGCGCGTGGAAAAGCGATTAAGCCTCTCGACGAACTTGCTCAATTAGTCGGTCTGAAGGATGCGCGCAGCTTTATCGACGAGGTGTATGTCATGAATGAGCGTATGGGAATTCCGCGCACGCTCGAGGGGCTCCTTGAAAAAGACTATGATTTTCTCGCGACGGCGGCATGCAAAGAAGCGAATCCGCTTTATCCGGTACCGGTCATTTTTAATAAGTCTGACTTTACTGAGATTCTCAAAGAATTGGCAGGTTAATCTATGGAAACCGCAGAACTCGTTGCAGCGCAACGTGCATATTTTCAGACCAACAAAACCAAGTCAGTTGCGTGGCGCATTGAAAAATTGCGGGCGCTACAGTCGTCGATTCGCGCGCATGAGGCTGACATTTTGGCCGCGCTTGAAAGCGATTTGGGCAAAGTGGCATTTGAGGGCTACGTTTCTGAAGTGGGCATGGTACTCCAAGAGCTGAGTTACGCGCTCAAGCATGTACGCGCCTGGTCGCGTCCGCGCCACGTGTCGACGGAGCTGACCAACTTTTTATCATCGAGCAAAATCTTGTACGAGCCTTACGGCGTGGTGCTCATTATGGCGCCCTGGAATTATCCCTTCTTGCTCTCGCTCGATCCCGTTATTGGCGCGGTTGCGGCGGGCAATTGCGTTATCGTGAAGCCCTCTGCGTACTCGCCGGCAACATCCGACATTATCAAGGTCATCATCGAAGAGGTTTTCGAGCCTGAAAACGGTGCCGTTGTTTTGGGAGGCCGCGCGGAAAATGCCGCGCTTCTCGAGCAGGAGTTCGACTACATCTTCTTTACGGGCAGCACTGCTGTGGGCCATGTCGTCATGGAGGCGGCGTCCAAATACCTCACGCCCATAAGTCTCGAGCTGGGCGGCAAAAGCCCCTGCATCGTTGACGAGACGGCTTCTATCGATTTGGCAGCTAAGCGTATTGTGTGGGGCAAGTTTCTCAATGCCGGTCAGACGTGTATTGCGCCCGACTACATCTACGCGCATGCGTCAATTAAAGATGAACTCATTGCTGCCATGAAACGTTACATCGTGCAGTTTTACGGCGAGCACCCTCTCCAGAACTCCGATTTGCCGCGCATTGTGAACGAGAAGCATTTTGCCCGCTTGAAGGGTTTGGTGGCGGGAGAGACGCCCGCGTTTGGTGGTAGCTTCGACGACGCGACACTCAAAGTGGAGCCTTCAATTTACGACGGTATGTCGTGGGATGCTCCCCTGATGGGCGAAGAAATTTTTGGCCCCCTCATGCCGGTGCTAACGTTTGACTCACTCGACGAAGTCATAGGGGAAATCAAGAAGCGCAATCGGCCTCTTGCTCTGTACTTGTTCACTACCTCTTCAGCGCACGAGGAGAAAGTGATGAATGAGGTCGCTTTCGGCGGGGGATGCGTTAACGACACTATCGTGCACATCGCTTCGACCTCGATGCCTTTTGGCGGAGTGGGAGCAAGCGGCATGGGCGGCTATCATGGAGTTTATAGTTTTGAGACATTCTCGCATCGCAAGAGCGTGCTGAAGAAGTCTAACTTGATTGACATGCCTATTCGCTATGCTCCGTATAAGAAGAGCCGTCTGGGGCTGATAAAGAAGCTGATGCGCTAGCGGGGCTGATTGTGGGGCAGCGGACGTGCGGTTCAGGTCGCATTAATGCTGCTCGCGGGCAAGTTGCATCAATTTAAAAGAATCAGTTGAAATTGTTTTTATTGGTTGATACAATACAAAGGCTTGTTTTTGGCTGCCCAATAGTGGCGAAGTCAGAGTTCTGCACCGGCCCCCATCGTCTAGCGGCCAAGGACTCCGCCCTTTCAAGGCGGCAACACGGATTCGAATTCCGTTGGGGGCACCAATGCAGAAACAGCGTATGGGCGATTGGCGCAACGGGAGCGCAGATCCCTTACAAGGATAAGGTTACAGGTTCGAATCCTGTATCGCCCACCATACAAAAGATAAAGAACCTCGCTTATGCGGGGTTCTTTTTTGTTGTACTTGAGAGTAATTATGAAAAACAGGTGCTTACCGCGC
>CALLZE010000169.1 GCA_937858655.1 uncultured Coriobacteriales bacterium | reverse complement strand
GCCCTGCTCAAGGTCGGCCAGAATATCATCAATATGTTCTGTGCCGATTGACAGGCGAATGGTAGTCGGAGAAATACAACATCGGAAAAGCTCCTCTTCGCTCAATTGCGAGTGCGTTGTCGAAGCAGGGTGAATCACCAAAGATTTTACGTCAGCCACATTTGCGAGCAACGAAAACAGCTTCAAGTTCTCGGTAAACGCACGCGCGGTATCCGCATCACCCTTAATCTCAAAGGTGAAAATTGAAGCGGCCCCGTTGGGAAAATACCTATCGTAGAGTTCCTTCTGCTCACCACGTGCAAGGCTCGGATGATTGACGCGCTCAACCTGAGGGTGATTTTTCAAAAAATCAACAACCTCAAGTGCGTTTTGCACATGGCGCTCAACGCGGAGCGAAAGTGTCTCAAGACCTTGCAAAAGCAAAAATGAATTAAAGGGAGAAATCGTTGCGCCAAGGTCGCGCATCAACGTCGTTCTCGCCTTAATGATATACGCGAGATTGCCTGCGGCTTCGGTAAACACGACACCATGATAAGAAGGGTTGGGCTTTGAAAGGCCAGGGAACTTATCATTTTGCGCCCAGTCAAAGTTACCACCATCAACAATGACGCCGCCCATCACTGTACCGTGACCACCAATAAACTTCGTTGCCGAGTGCACAACAATGTCTGCGCCGTGCTCAATCGGGCGCAACAAATAAGGCGTAGCAAAGGTGCTATCTACGATAAGCGGAATGCCATGCTTGTGCGCAATGGCCGCGATTTCTTCAATGTTTATAACATCCGAATTCGGATTGCCCAGCGTCTCGGCATAGAGAGCCTTAGTATTATCTTGAATTGCCGCCTCAAAATTCGTCGGATTGCTGGGATCTACAAAAGTAACCTCGAGGCCCTGATCATGTAAGGTATTGGCGAACAGATTATACGTGCCACCGTACAGGTTGATTGAAGAAACGATATGATCACCAGAGCGCGCGATGTTTTGAATCGCATAGGTGATAGCCGAAGACCCCGAAGCCGTCGCGAGCGCCGCGGCCCCGCCTTCAAGAGCAGCGATACGTTTTTCGAAAACGTCAGAGGTAGGATTCATGAGGCGCGTGTAGATATTACCGCCTTCAGAAAGTCCAAAACGACCAGCGGCTTGCGCTGAATCCTTGAAGACGTATGAGGTGGTGGCATAAATAGGGACTGCGCGCGCGTCGGTAGCAGGATCAGGTGACTCTTGTCCCACATGAAGTTGCAGTGTCTCGAACTTATAGGTATCGTTGCTCATAATATTCCTACCTCTCTTAAATGATGAGTAGATTATTATACTATCAACCTACTATGTCAATAGGTAAATAGGTAATTTGCTACCCCGAAGAAAAACCCGCCCTTTTGGGGCGGGTTTGAAGATTACTATGAAAACGATTTCATCTTGAAGCAAGCACTCTGCGAAAAGACTACCTGCTCGCGCCGAGGTTTCCTCCACTTTGTTCAACCTTCTTGGCCATCTTGATGAGAAACTCTTCATTGTTCTCAGTTTGATTAAAGCCGCGAATGAGCTGTTGCATCGAAACCTCAGGATCAACATTGTGCAAGATGCGACGTACTCCCCACACAAACGGTGCCCATTGTGTATCAAGCAAGAGCTCTTCTTTACGGGTGCCCGAAGCAATGATATCGATTGCTGGGAAGATGCGCTTGTCAGCCAAGTTGCGATCAAGACGCAGTTCCATATTGCCCGTACCTTTGAACTCTTCGAAGATGACCTCATCCATTTTTGAGCCCGTATCAACAAGAGCGGTAGCCAAAATAGTAAGAGAACCGCCATTTTCGATGTTACGCGCTGCTCCAAAGAACTTCTTGGGTGGATACAGAGCGCTTGAATCAACACCACCAGAAAGAATGCGGCCTGATGCAGGTGTTGCCAAGTTATACGCGCGTGCCAAACGAGTTATTGAGTCAAGCAAAATGACGACGTCTTCGCCCTGCTCAACAAGACGCTTTGCGCGCTCGATGACAAGCTCTGACACGGCAATGTGATTCTCGCTAGGCATATCAAAGGTCGACGAAATAACCTCACCATGAATTGAACGCTCCATGTCGGTCACTTCTTCAGGACGCTCATCAACAAGCAAGCACATAAGATGTACTTCAGGATTATTTTCGGCAATTGAAGCCGCGATATCTTTGAGAATGGTGGTTTTTCCTGCTTTAGGAGGAGAAACGATAAGGCCACGCTGGCCTTTTCCGATAGGCGCCATCAAGTCAATAGTACGCGCCGTGAGATCCTTCTTGCCGCGCTCCATGCGGAGACGCTCATCAGGATAGATTGGAGTAAGTGCTGAAAACTTTACGCGGTTGCGTGCTTCTTCAGGGGTTGCACCATTAACACTATCAAGACGATGAAGCGCTCCATACTTCTCAGTTTCGCGTGCAGGGCGCACTTGTCCACCAAGATAGTCGCCACGTCGCAGTTTGTTGCGGCGAATCGTTGACATTGAAACATACACATCATCGGGGCTTGCAAGATAACCGCGTGTACGCAAAAAACCATAGCCCTCAGGGAGCAAGTCAAGAATTCCTTCAACCTCAATAAAGCCTTCCGACTTTACCTTTGCTTCAAGAACAGCATCGATAAGTTCGTCCTTCTTCTTGAGAGACTTCTCATCAATCTCGAGCCCGCGTGCCATTTCGCGCAGTTCGGCAACCTTGAGCTTTGACAGCTCATCACGCGACACTGAAGGTTTTACTTCTGGTTGCTGTGGACGTTGAGGGCGCGGTTTACGATTACGGGGGCGTGGACTCATGCGTTGACTACCTTCTCCCAGTCCTTTTTAAATGACTCAAGACCGCGATCGGTGAGAGGGTGTTTTGCAAGATTTCCGAGTACTTTAAAGGGAACAGTCGCAATGTCGGCACCCATAAGAGCAGACTGCGTAACATGATTTGCTGAGCGCACTGATGCCGCGATAATCTCAACGTCATGGCCAAAGTCATAGTTGTTGATTGCGGTAACCACGTCAGAAAGCTGAGCGAGTCCGTCTTCAGAGATGTCATCGAAACGGCCGATAAACGGAGAAATATAAGACGCACCTGCGCGCGCGGCTAAGATTGCTTGAGGAACGCTAAAACACAGCGTCATATTAACCTTAATGCCTTCTTCTGAAAGCACCTTTGTCGCAGCGAGACCTTCAATGGTGGTTGGCACCTTAACAACAACGTTATCAGCCAACTGGGCAAGCTCGCGACCTTCTTTAATCATTTCGTCGCGCATCTCGCCGGTTACCTCGGCCGACACAGGCCCATCAACGATGGCGCAGATACGCTTGATGTGATTCTGGAAATCATCAAGATTGCCACCGGTGCGTGCGTACAATGTTGGATTCGTAGTTACGCCAGCAACAACGCCCCAACTTGCCGCTTCCTCGATTTCTGCCAAGTCGGCAGTGTCTAGGAAAAACTTCACTGTTACTTTCCTTCCTATTGCAACGTCACCTTAGACGTTTTCTGAAATATTGATGGCCGCATAAATATACCTATTCACGTATGGAATATATTGCGGGGGATTTAAAGATAGATGCAAAGATTTTGCACTACATACTATACCACTCTCCCCTAGTGGGATAAACATTTTTTCTGAGAGATGTGAGAATACCCTACCTGAAAATGCATAGATTTCTCGAAAACCTGCATGTAACCCGCTAAAGAGCGCGCGCTCCCTGACGATCGAAAGCAAGCGGCAAGGGTTCACGGCGCGTACCCAAAGCACGCACCGCATCGACGGCCGTTGCGGCAACATGAGCAGCCATTTCATAAGCTTCATCATCGGTTTCCGCGGCTACGAGTCCTATAACGGTAGGGCCTGCTCCCGAAAGCGCGACGCCATGACATCCCGCTTTGCGCAAAATGTCGGAAATCTGCTCGAGGTCGCTTATCGCGGCCGCGCGGTATGGTTGGTGGAGGCGATCTTTAAGCGCCTCGCCTAAGAGCTCAACACGTCCCGAAATCATCGCGGCAGCAAGAAGGCCCGCGTGAGCAACATTAAACGCCGCGTCTTTATGCGAAACGTCCTTAGGGAGCATTCCGCGCGATTTTATCGTTGAGAGTTCACCGAGTGAAGGCACGACAACTGCGGCAAGGCCGCGCTCGGGCTCAAAACGCGCGTAACGAGCCGCCTCATCATCGGTCCAGCACACGGTGAAGCCGCCGAAGAGCGCGGGGGCAACATTGTCGCTATGACCCTCAAGATGAGCGGTTATCTGAAAAAGTTCTTCATCTGAAATTGAAATCTGATCGTGGGCCGCAAGAAGTTCACGCGCTAATAGCGCGCCACCAACAATAGCGGTGCTCGATGAACCAAGACCATTGCCCGTTGGGACGCGATTAGTGCACCAGATGTGCGCAGCATAGTTGGGGCGCGACGCTTGCTCAAACAGATAGCGCATCGCAAGAGCGACTTGATTGTCAGCATCGCCGAGGAGGTATTCTTCACCCTCGCCCTCGACTTCAACAACCCACTCATCAGCCAGCTCGGCCTCAAATTTGTTGTAGAGTTTTAGGGCAATACCGAAGCTATCAAAGCCAGGCCCGAGGTTTGCTGAAGTTGCCGGAACGCTAAAACGTGCGCGCATACATTTTCCTTTTCGCTTTTAGATGTCTTCAACGCGGATAACTGCCGCGATTGACTGAACTGCGTCGAGCTTGCGAATTGCTTCAAAGGCCTCGTTCATACATGCCTCGGTAGTGCGGTGAGTAACGTAGACCAGCTCAGCGCTATCTTTGCCACGGGGGCAGCGCTGAATGAGCGACTCAACCGAAACGCCGTGCTGTGCAAAAGTCGCGGCAGTTGAAGCCAAAACACCTGGCTTATCCTCAACGACGATACGCACATAATAGCGGTCTTCGAGTTCTGCCATCGGGCGAATCGGCAGGTTGTCGACACACGTGCATCCGACAACCTTGTTGCCCGCGTCAAGAGCGCGCGCAACCTCGAGTACATCGCCCACGACCGCGCTTGCGGCAGCGCCGGCGCCAGCACCCTCTCCGAAGAACATGGTCTCACCCACGGCATCTCCCACAACATAAATGGCATTGTAGACACCATTAACTGATGCGAGCGGATGCCCTGAAGGAATCATCGTTGGATGAACGTGCACATCGATACCTTTATCCGTGCGGCGCGCAATCGCTAGTAACTTCACGGTATAACCGATTTCATTGGCATACTCGATATCGCTGGCAGCAAGGGAGCGGATGCCCTCGGTAGGCACCTGATCAAGCGTCACACGCGAGTTAAATGCTATTGAAGCGAGGATTGCGATTTTTGCTGCTGCGTCAAAACCGTCAACGTCAGCCGTCGGATCAGCCTCAGCAAATCCCTTTGCTTGTGCCTCGGCGAGTGCGTCATCATAGGAAAGACCATCTTCGGTCATACGCGTAAGCATGTAGTTCGTCGTACCGTTCACAATACCCATCACGCTTGAAATCTCATTAGAAATGAGCGAGTGCTTCAGTGGGCCAATAATAGGAATACCACCACCAACGCTCGCTTCAAAGCGCACGTCAAGGCCCTTCTCCTTAGCAAGCTCGAGCACTTCCTGCCCCGCTGATGCCATCAACGCCTTATTGGCAGTTACGACGCAGTTGCCTGCCTCGAGCGCCGCGATAACAACGTCGTGAGCAACACCCGTGCCACCAATCAGTTCAATAACAATATCGAGCGAACTATTACGCGCGACTTCAAAAGCATCTGTCGTGCAAATTGCTGGTTCGAGGCCCAGTTGCGCGAAGCGCGCCTCATTGCGGTCAGCAGCTGCCGCAAGTACCACATCGACACCAGCGCGATGTTTAAAATCCTCGCGATGTTTGCTGAAAATATCAACAACGCCGCCGCCGACCGTTCCAAGTCCTATAAGTCCTACTTTAATCGTACGCATGATTTCCCCTGCCTATTCGCATTCACAACGCATGAGGTCTTCATACGTCTCTCTTCTCACGGCCCAACGCCACGTGCCATCTTTTACCATAATGACACCAGGGCGCACTTGTTTGTTGTAATTACTCGACATCGACTGGCAATACGCTCCCGTCGCCGCGACGCATAAAATATCGCCCACTTCACAGGGCTGCAACGGGCCATCGGTCACCACAATATCGCCGCTCTCACAATGTTTACCGGCAACCGTTCCTACCATTGAGCGCGGTTGGTCAGCCTTATTGGCAATAAATGCCTCATAGTGAGCGTCGTAGAGCGATGTGCGAATGTTATCCGACATGCCGCCATCGACCGCCACGTATGTACGAACGCCCGGAATTTCCTTTATGGTGCCCACGGTATAGAGCGTAATGCCCGCATTCGCCACAATTGAGCGGCCGGGCTCAACAGCCATACGAGGAACATGCAGGCCATAGCGCTCGCACTCTTCCTTGATGCCATCGACAACAACCTTGCCGTAATCTTTAATCGTCGAGGGCTCATCAGGTACGCCATAAGCAACACCGAGACCGCCGCCCGTATCAAGCAAACGAACCTCAACACCCGTTTCATTTTTAATATCAGCAATAAATTTAACAATGACATCAATG
>CALLZE010000168.1 GCA_937858655.1 uncultured Coriobacteriales bacterium | reverse complement strand
TGTATTGGCAGGCAACCCAAACGTTGGCAAGTCGGTGCTTTTTTCTCGCTTATCAAAGGTCTATGCTCCCGCAAGCAACTTTCCGGGAACAACGGTTGAGTTGCTCCAGGCAGATTATGAGGGCGGCCATTTAATTGATTCACCAGGTGTCTATGGTGTGTCTGATTTAAGCACCGAGGAGCAGGTTACGCGCGATGTACTCTTGCGTGCGGATTATGTTATTAACGTCCTCGACGCGACGCACCTTGAGCGCGATCTCTTTTTCACGCTGCAGCTTATTGATATGGGCTTGCCGATTGTCGTCTTTGTCAACATGATGGATGAAGCGCGCGACCGTGGCGTATGCATTGATCGCGACCTCTTGGGAGATTTGCTCGGTGTTCCGCTTGTGGCGGGCGCCGCGGCTACGGGCGAGGGAGTTGACGAGCTCAAAGAGCTTATCGATCAAGCGACTTCAGGTCATGCCATGAAAAGCCTCAAGACTCGCTTTGAGGCCCTGCGTGCGGAAGGCGTTGAAGCAACGCAGGCCCAGATGTCTCTTGCGCTTGAGGGAGACGCTTCAATCGCTCGTCAGGCAGGACTCGAAAATCTTCTTGCGGAGAATGCCCAAGAAAACATTTATGTTGAGCGCCGCAATCGTGTTAACGATATTGTGGGCCACGTTGTTTCAAACACAACTAAGGGTGCCAATTGGCGCGCAAAATTATCGGCATTGATGATTCAGCCAATCACGGGCATTCCTATGCTTATTGCGCTTATGGTTATCCTCTGGGTGGTTGTAGGCCAATGGGTCGGATCAGGTGTTGTCGGTTTTCTTGAGGGCACTATCATGAACGGCTATTGGGTGCCCTTCGTGCAGCATGTTATCAAGAGCATCGGCATCGGTTCAGGCTCTGTCGTCTATCAGTTCTTGGCAGGCGAGTTTGGGCTTATCACCATGGTGCCGAGTTACATCATCGGGGTCATTTTCCCTCTCGTTACGTCGTTTTATATTATGCTGGCG
>CALLZE010000167.1 GCA_937858655.1 uncultured Coriobacteriales bacterium | reverse complement strand
AAACGTAGTCACGATGACGTCATGGTGCTTAGCGAGTTCAATGGCCATGTCAATATCTTTGTTGGCTGTAACGCAGACAGGACATCCGGGGCCGCTCGTTAGTTTTACGTTCGCGGGCATGACATCACGCAGGCCATTTTTTGCGATAGCCATCGTGTGCGTGCCGCAGACCTCCATGAGGTGGACGGTGTAGTCGGCGCCTTTGTGGGCAGCGATTTCTTGCGCGTAATGGTTTATGCCCTCAATAAGATTGTGCGCTAATTCAGGGTCACGAAAGTCATTTTGATTAAACATTAGTGAGCGCCGTCCACGTTCGCGGCTGCCGCTCCCGAATCTGAATACATCGTGCCGGTAAACTCTGAGGGAGCGTCACCGGTCAGCGTTGTCTCTTCTTCGAGGTAGGGCATTGAACGTAGAAGCTCGAGAGTTTCTTGCGCAAACTGCTCATCAACTTTTTCGATAGCAAATCCTGCATGAACAAGCACCCAGTCGCCAACGTCGGTGCCAGGAACTAAGTCGAGCGATACCTTACGGGTTACTCCCAAAACATCGACGGTTGCGAGATTAACGCCGCTTTTTTCGCGGACCTTAGCAGGGATAGCAAGACACATAGAATATCTCCTTGTACTTGGCGCACATGAATAAAGTGGCCGGCATCATGCATACGTCGTTAGAAACGCAAACGTCAATGCAGACCGGACCATCTATATTTTCTCAATTAATCGTTCACGCGCAACTATAGATTGTCCGAATGATATGCATCCATCGTTGACAGGTAGCTTTTCGGGCGTAAGAACGGTAAATCCTTTGGTTTCGAGGAGTGCGCGCGCGCCGCCGAAAATCATGCGGTTCATAAAAACGCCGCCTGAAAGCGCAATGGTTTTGATGTTGGTTGCTCTACTTGCTTTGGTAGCGACATCGCCAATCAGCGTAATAACCGCACTGTGGAAACGACGGGCAATTTCTGCTTGGTCGACACCCATGGCGAGGTCGTCGAGAATCGCGATGATGAGCGGACGAGGGTCAATAATCGCGCTCTTGAAATCGTGTCCGAACTGGTTGAGATCAAGCGCGTGTGTTGAGAGCGTCGCAATTTGTGATTGCTCGTGGATAATAAATTGATAGCGAGTGGGTGTTGGGCGAGCAGCGAGTGGGTCGCTAGCACCTTCCAAGAGCACAGCTGCTGATCCCTCGAAGATGGCATTGTCTGCAACACCAATAAGAGATGAAACCGCGTCAAAAAGCCGTCCCATGCTTGTGGTGTACGGTGTGTTGAGCCCGTGACGCATCATGGCCGTAACGGTATTTGCCTCACGGTCTTCGAGGCGGCCAAGAAGCGCCGCAGCGCCAGGATGTTCAAGCAGTTTGAGCTCGGCAAGCATGCCGACTGCAATGCGCGCCGGACGTTTTATTGCACCTGCGCTTCCGGGAAGAGGCAGTGGCATCAAGTGAGCAAAACGAGTGTAATTTGACCAATCCGCAATGAGCACCTCGCTACCCCATATGTTAGCTTTAGGGTCAGACTTGTCGCCGTACCCTGTGCCGTCAAAAGCGAAGCCGATGACGGGTTCAGAATAATTGTATTCAGCAGTACATGCGGCTATGTGGGCGTGGTGGTGTTGGACGCCTTCAAGTTTGAGGGGACGAGTTGCCACATCTTCTTGCACCTTGGCCCACTTGGTTGAGAGATATTCGGGGTGCAAGTCGTAGGCGAGTGCTTCAGGGTGAACACGGAAAAGGCGTTCGTAGAGCGTTTCACTTTCCTCAAACGCGTCGAGCGTTTCAGTATTCTCCAAATCGCCAATATGCTGCGAAACGAAGGCATATTCGCCGTCGAGGAGCGTGAACGTATTTTTCTGCTCAGGGCCCACCGCCAAAATTGTTGGCGGGATTTTCTCACTAAAGTTGTGAGGATCGGGCGCGGTGAGTGGGAAGGGCGCATATCCGCGCGCGCGTCGCACCATCTGGACATGTCCGTCAACCACACGTACGACAGAGTCATCGTAGCGTGCGTGAATATCGCGATCATGGAGCAAAAACAGATCAGCAATGCTATCAAGTTTCTTAAGCGCTTCTGCATTGTCAGTGATAATGGGCTCTTCACTTAAGTTTCCGCTGGTCATAACAAGCGGGCCGTAAAACTCATCGAGCAAAAGATGATGCATGCCTGTGTAAGGGAGCATGACTCCAATTTCTGGCATGCCGTAGGCAACCTCTTCGGCAAGGTCGACGCCTTCGACTTCCGACCGGCGTTTTAAGAGCACAATAGGGCGCACGCGACCCTCAAGTAGTGCGCGTTC
>CALLZE010000166.1 GCA_937858655.1 uncultured Coriobacteriales bacterium | reverse complement strand
GAATCACCTGAACCGACGTTTTCGAAAGTGTCCACGCTACGTTAGCTGCATTCTGGGCTTCCTCTTTGGAAATTCCCATTTTTACCGTATCAACAGGAGCATCTATCTTTTTAGTTCCTTGAATCATTGCTTGAGCAAGATTGCGCATGAGCACGCTCGTGTTAAGTGCGCGACCATCATGACCTTCATGAACAACAAAGGCCGTGCTCTCAAGTTTTACATAAGAATCCTCAGCGGAATCATCCGTAATAGACTGAATCTTTTCTTGAATTTTTGAAGCCTTATTATCGTTATACGAAAAAACTAAAGGAATACTATGCTTTCCTGAATACGAGGAAAGTCTCTCTCCAATGTTTTCAAAAAAGTTTCCAGAACGGCCTATGGTAAAAGCCCTTTGCGCCATTTGGCGTGTGCCAAATTTCAAGTCAATATCAGCAGAGGATACTTTCCATGAATGCTTATCATAAACAATCTTGACGGGTTCATCCGATGACTGTGACAACTGTTCTGCGAGGTACTTTTCGGCCTCTTGAACTGTCTTTCCGCCAATTTTGAATCCATTGGCTCGAACACCGTAATGAATCTTTCCCGCATTAATCGTGTAGTCGAAACAAATGACACATAAAAAAATAAGGAGGCATCCCAAAATAGCGATGCCAGCAATAAGAAAAGGCCTTTGTTTTTCTAAACGCTCTTTGCGCACATAATAGTCTCGTTGAGAGGGGCGCACTTGGTTGTCAGCCAACGTTTTCCTTCCATGCAAATCCTGCAAATCTATGTGTTTTATAGTAAATCATTTGGATACCCATTGAGTAGGTTGTTACCTCAATGACAATAAATAAATCACACTATTATTTTGATTGAGAACTAGATTTTGCAACTTGAGCCATTTTTATTCCCTTATATGTGTAAATAACAGCTGCGGAGAGTGAAAATATCATACCTACATAAACAAAATATATCCAAATTGCCGTAAGAGTTCCGTTGAATCCTGGTAGCCAAGAAACGTCAACAAGCGACAGACCCTTTGTCTTTGGCCAGTTTAGAATAAGCCCCGAAAAACCAACGAGAAGCGTCGCTGTAGTAAGTTTGCCAAGAAAAACGACATCAATGCGCTCGGCATTGAGAACTTTTAGCCGAATTAGACCACAACATAAGTAGAAATCTCGACCAATGAGAACGCAGAGTATCCACAAAGGAATACGTGCTGTCACAAAAAGACCGGTCAATCCTGCTGCAATCAGAAAACGATCGACAAGTGGGTCGAAAACCTTTCCCAATTCTGAAACTTGATTGGTTCTACGTGCTATTTGACCATCAACAAAATCGCTGCCTCCCGCTAGCGCAAAAATTATGAAAGCCAAAACATCATGTTGGCCTTGCACAAGGAGCGTAAAAGCAAAAGGAACCAACATTAAACGAATCATCGTAATAATGTTAGGAACCGTATAGATCTGCTCTATGGGTTTGGGATCAGTTTCTATGTTAGATGAATTTTGTGTCATAAGTAAAAATGGTCGGGCTGACAGGATTTGAACCTGCGACCACTTGACCCCCAGTCAAGTGCGCTACCAAACTGCGCTACAGCCCGATTTCAACGTCCTTTATTGTACTACTCTTCGGGGGTTGCATAATAAACTACTGAACAATCTTCCAAAGTAATTAATCCACTCTTGACCATTGATGACCAGACTTCAGCCAGAGCGGTTATCCGCTGCAGCTCATCAATCACAGTAACCATTAACGGCAGGTCAGTAGACATGCGCAAAGCATGCTTGGTGACATCTCGGCTCGTTGGGCCAAAGCCCATTGTTCCAGAGCTGACGGTTGCTCCTGCGCAGCCTTGAGTGCGAGCTTGATCTACTAATGCCTGAAAAAGAGGACGCTCATCATACATTTCGTCTTGCCCAATGTAGGCAACCAACTTTTTTGCTGGCCCCCGGAGTGAATGAATCACCGATTTCCCCTTTCTCGAACAATGTATTCAATAATATCAAAAGCAATCTGCTCTTTAGAAGATTTTTGCAATTCACGCATTTCATTTTTAGAAATCAGAATAACTTCATTAGACGACGCATTAAAACCAATGTCTTCACGGCTCACATCGTTTGCGACAATCAAGTCGGCGGATTTATTGTCTAATTTTACTAAAGCATTTTCGCATATATGTTCTACTTCAGCGGCAAAAGCGACCACAAATCCTTGAGAATTAGCTTGCTTCAGTTCCGAAGCAAGCGTAGCGATAACATCGGGATTCTCCACAAGCGATAGGGTCTTTTCGCTACCGTCTCGCTTCGTTTTTCCCTGATAAACTTCTCGAGGCCGATAATCACTCACGGCAGCTGCGCCGATGATGATATCAACCTCAGGCAAAACCTCACGACCAGCTGTTAGCATCTCCTGAGCAGACTCAACACGGATAACCTCCACATCGCGAGGAGGATATTGTTGCGTGGGCCCGCTTACCAAAATCACGCGCGCACCTCGCCGTTGAGCCTGTTGGGCCAACGCGTACCCCATCTTGCCCGATGAGTCATTACTCAAATAGCGGACCGCGTCAATACGCTCACGCGTCGGTCCCGCGGTAACGAGCACTGTTGTATCTGAGAGATCTTGCGCAAAACTGAGTTGAGCCTCAATCCCTTGCACAATCGCGTCCAGATCCGCCAGTTTCCCCTCGCCCACATCTCCACAAGCAAGATAACCTTCAGCGGGCTCAATAATTGAAACGCCGCGCTCTTTTAGCTTGAGCAAGGCATCTTGATTTTGCTTTGACTGCCACATAGCAGTATTCATAGCGGGAGCAATAACAACGGGAGCCTTTGTGGCAACAGCAGTTGTCGTCAGCAAGTCATCCGCAACTCCCCATGCAATCTTCGCCATAACATTAGCCGTTGCTGGAACAATGGCAAAAACATCGCAACTCTGAGCTAGTGACAAATGATGCATAGGAGCACTGGGGTTTTCGAAGTCGTCTAAAGCGACAGGGTGCCCCGTGAGACCCCTAAGCGTCGTTGGGCCGATAAACTCACAAGCATGCCGTGTCATGACGCACATAACGTTATGACCACGCTTCTGCAAACTGCGCACAAGCTCTGCAGACTTATAAGCAGCAATGCCCCCCGTAATACCGAGGAGCACTGTTTTTTTCATATGATTGTTCGACGAATCCATAAGTTCATTGTGCCATATAAGGGAGGGTTATTACCTTAGATTAGGCCTAAGGCCTTTCCGGACTCCTCAAAGGCATCAAACACCTGCTGCAAGTCTTCCTTTGTGTGTGTAGCCATCAGGCAGGTTCGCAGACGCTCTGTACCTTTGGGAACGGCAGGATGAACGATGGGGCATACAAACACACCTCGATCGAAGAGCATGCGCGTAAGATCCATGGTCTTCTCTTCATCGCCAACGTAAACAGGAACCACACATGTACCTGTATCCATCGTATTCCAGCCCTGGGCCCTAAGACCTTCGGCATAGGCAGTTTGTGTTTCATGAAGATGCTGTACGCGCCATTGCTCTTTTTCAATCACATCAAATGCGGCGATAGCGGTTGCGCACTGCGCTGGAGGTAGCGCCGCAGAAAAAATAAAGGGGCGCGAATAGTGGCGCATGTAGCCGATGAGCCTCTTGTCTCCCGCCACATAACCTCCCACGCTTGGGATTGTTTTTGAAAGCGTACCCATCTTGATATCAATGGAGCCAAACATATCAAAATGCTCTTCGATTCCGCGACCCGTCTCGCCAAGCGTTCCGACTGAGTGAGCCTCATCAACCATGATACGCGCGCCATACTTTGTGCAGACTTCTCGAATTGCAGGGAGATCCATAATATCGCCATCCATCGAAAAGACTGAATCCGCGACAACAAGTATTGAGCGATATTTTCCTTGAGCATTTGAGAGAATTGACTCGAGATGTTCAGGATCATTATGGCGATAGGTACGCCACTTTGCCCCCGAGAGCAAGCATCCATCGACAATGGAAGCATGATCCAATTTATCCATAACAACGAGATCTTTTGGGCCAACCAAAGCAGTGATAATTGCTAAGTTGGTAGCATATCCACTTGAGTAAACCGCGGCTTCTTCTCGTTTACAATATTGAGCGATGCGGTCTTCCATACGCTCGTGGAGATCGGTGGTTCCCGTGAGAAGACGAACGCCGCCCGCTCCTGTCCCGTACTCATCTATTGCAGCTTTTGCTGCTGCTTCAATTTCAGGATGACCAATAAGCCCAAGATACGAATAGGAAGCGAGCATGACCATCTCTTGGCCATTTTTCATCGTGACCCGATGATTAGTCTTGCCAACAGTTGGCTGTAAATAAAAGTAGCGGTTAGCCTCCTGCATTGTATTTATACGATGAGTAAACTCAGCAAGCAATTCATCAATACCGTCGTTATATACGAGGTCAAAGCTCATAAGGTCTCCTTAGAATTCTTTGTATACGAAACTGTATACAAAGATACCACTTAGAAGAAACCTTGAGTAGTCGATTCTAAAATTCCGCTATTAATTACTTGACGATACATTTCATCAGTAATGGTTGTGTGCCATTGGCCAATCGCGACAAAGAAGAGCCAAATAATGAGCCAAATTACAACGACACCAATGGTCCAAACCCAAGGATGGATAACGATGCGGTTAAAAGCCTTAGCTTCGAGGCATTCGCGCTCAGGGCACGCCTTTACGCATTCCATACAGCCATCACACACGTTACTATTTACAGCTTTTGTTTGAGAGGGGTCGATTAATACATGACACGCTTTTGCGCATTTGCCACAGTGAGTACACGCCTCATCATTTCTGTGCACCTTGCAGGGAGAAGCCATACCCACAATCGAGTATAAACCTCCAACAGGGCACAGATAACGACACCACAACGGCGAAAAGAAGAACGACACACCAATGCAAACAAGCGCAAGAATAATAAAGGTTGGTTGAGAGAACTGATGAATAATTTTGAGATCAGCAACCCACATATAGGGAAGCTTACGAAAACTAGCGACTTCAGCAAGAGATACGCTCAACAAAAGAAACACGGCGGCCGAAGTGATAAAAATCTGAAAACCGCGGCCGATATAATCAATCCACTTGGGAAGTTTGAAATTATGTCCAAAGACTTTACGACCAAGGAGCGAAAAATACTCCCAAAAGGTGCCGACGGGACAAATATAACCGCAAAAACCGCGCTTAAATATGAGAGAAACCGCCAAGGCGCCGATAATGATAACCAGTCCAGCAGGCAAAATGGTGTCCCACCCTGCACCACGGATCCAGCCAAAGAAACTTGTAAAGTGGCCTACAGGCAAAAGGCCTGCGACTGCCTCCGGGCGAGGAACATAACTTCCCAGTCCCTTTGCCCATCTTTCAAACATAAGAAGCTGAACTATCGCTCCCAAAAAAATGAGGAAAAATATCGTTTTAATAAACCAGCGATTTGTGACAAAATCGATAATCTTTTTCATTCTTTTGGACATTGCGCACCTTTCATAAGAAAATCAACTTTTTAATAATTAAACTCACCTCAAAAGATTTCAAGGTCTCAAGCGCACTTCCATAATGTACACATAACTATTAAACAGTTGATTCAAATATTACTGTTGCTTAGGCAATAGTTTTGGAGCTTTATATTCACGACATTGATAATCGACATACTCAATATGTTCTAAGCATTGCTCAACATAAGAATCGATATCAAGGAGTTCCCACGATTTAAGAACAACATCCAGGCGAGCGTGCGTTTCAGGTTTGCGCGGCATAAAAAGCGTGCAGCAATCCGCGGCATCCTGTATGGATAAATCATAGGTACCAATTGCGCGCGCGTCATCCATTATCTCAACTTTATCGCTACCAATTAGAGGCCTGAAAACGGGTAATGATATCGCTTCATTGACCACATAAATATTTTCGAGTGTCTGTGAAGCAACCTGGCCCAACGACTCACCAGTTACAAGAGCTTTCGCTCCCTCAATTTCGGCAAGCTTCTGTGCCACGACAAACATGACGCGGCGGTACATCAAAATCCTCAAGTCAGGAAGCACCTTAGAAGCAATATCTTTTTGAATATCACCAAAAGGAACAATGTAAATGCGCGCAAAACCAGTAGTCTGCTCAAGAACAGTCCCAATCTCTTTTACGAGATATTCTGATTCTGATGCTGTCTGGGGACGGCCGGAGAAATGCAAACCGATGCCAATCGCTCCACGGCGGACAAGCCGCCACGTTGCTACCGGCGAATCAATGCCGCTCGAAAGAAGCGAGATTACCTTATTGCTACTACCTGCCGGCAATCCACCGATACCCTTAATCTTGTGAGCAGAAACGTACGTATTTCCACCAACAATAAGAACCGAAACGTCGACATCGGCTCCCTTAAGCTGCACACAAGCGCCCGTTTTTTCCTGCAAAAACGCTCCAATGCTGCAGTTGAGTTCCATGCTGGAATGAGGAAAGTCGGTATTTGAGCGTTTTGCACTCACGCGAAATGTCTCAAAAGCGCCGCAACTCGTAAGCACCTTCAAGGCTGTATCATTAATCTCATGAGCAGAACGACCCACTTTGAGGGAAAGCGTTGTGTGTGAAACACCAGCGATGCGAGCAATACGATGCGCCAATTTATCGGCTTGTTCTTTTTCGATAATGGGCACAACAATACGACCAGCTAGGCGCTCGGCGGGTTCAACTGCCTCACCTTTGAGAGCAAAGTCAATATTGCGCATTAATCTATGCTCAAATTTTGAGCGATTTTTGCCCTTGAGCCCAAGTTCGTGATACGAAACCACGCATACTATGTCTGACATTATTATTGAGCAGCTTTTACGTCGCCTTGAGCAATCTCTTCCATAGAAAGAGAAAGAGGCTTTTCATCAGTGATGTGAGAAACATCACTGGCACTCATAACGTTGAGAGCTTGGTCGCGGACACCATGAATCATGTCATTGATTTGACGTGCTCGTTTAGAAGCAAGAGTGCAGAGTGTAAACTTTGAGTCTACTTGCTCAAGAAGATTGTCGATAGGTGGGTTTACAACAGACATTCAAACTCCTTATTGTTTGTGTGCATATCCTTCAATAAGCTCTGAAAGCTCATTGCATGCAACTTCTAAATCATCATTAACAACTACATGATTATACCGTGTCTTAAGCCCCAACTCTCGATTTACACGATTTATTCTTTCTTCAACCTGTTCGGGAGTTTCGGTACCGCGACCAATAAGCCTGCGCCGAAGTTCTTCAAGTGAAGGGGGTTCAATAAATATCAATATCGCATAGGGGGCTTTTTCTTTTACCTGCAAAGCACCCTTAACGTCGATTTCCAGAATCACTTGCTCCCCTGCCTCCATGTGTTCAAGAACAGGATCGAGTGGTGTTCCGTAAAAATTTGAAAAATGTTCGGAGTATTCGAGAAGGCCATCTGTATCAATAAGTTGTTGAAATTTTTCTTGGCTCAAAAAAAAGTAGTTCACGCCTTCTACTTCGCCCGGTCTCATATCTCGTGTTGTGGCAGACACCGAAAACCACACGTCGGGCACACGCGAAAGCAACTCTTTGACAAGAGTACCCTTTCCAGCACCTGACGGTCCTGAAATAATAAATAAATTACCCGTTCTTTTTTGAGTCACTTACGATAAAGCCTTTATCAGTTCTTCGCGTTGACGCGCGCCGAGACCCTGAATGCGGCGCGTGGGAGAAATTCCAAGACGCTCCATGAGTGCAGTTGATTTCGCTTTACCAAAACCAGGAAGTGATTCAAGCAAAGCTATAACTTTCATCCGACCAATTACGGGGTCGTCAGCTTTTGCAAAAATCTCTTCAAGAGAAATCTTCCCTGCTTTGATATCGTCCTTTAGTGCTGAACGCTTCGAGCGCATTTCGGCAGCCTTGGCCAAATTCTTTGCACGCTCTTCAGATGACAACTGTGGTAAAGCCATTGTACTCCTCCGAATGAGAAATAATCCCCTACATACCGCTTTGATAATAAGTCTATTTACGCTTTGATGTAAAGTAACAATTTGTAAATGGACAGTTTCTTAAAGTATTGTGTGAGAAAAATACTGCTCTACAAGCAAAACGTTATGCGCAACCCCGGTCTTTAACGCATCAAAGGTATCAAACCTCTGCACATCATTGACCTTATCAAGCACCTCAACCCGCACCTCTTTACCATAGAGATTTTCGTCACATTCAAGTAAATGCACCTCAAATGTTTTTGGTTGATTCACATCTCGCGGCTTTCCCACAAAAAGCCCCGCTTTATAGTTCTTTTGATTAACCAACACACGCGCACTATACACACCGTCACCCAAGTTCAGGCCTATTGCAGGTACAATGTTCGCCGTGGGATACCCTAAAGTACGCCCTAGGCGCGCGCCTTCAGCAACGTACCCGCCAAACTCAATGCCGTGACCCAAAAGTCTACGGGCGACCGCAATGCTGCCCTGCTCGAGCATCTCTCGAATTTTGGTCGATGATACGCGCTGGTCGTCATCGCAGACCAAATTGAGCGTTTTAAGCTCTATACCGTGACGCGCACAGTATGGCTCAACCGTAAAAACGCTATCCTGCGCGTTACTGCCAAAGCGGAAATCTTCTCCCACCACAAGCGCGCTGAGACGCGCTTTATTCAGCAATACGTTGTTTATAAATTCCTCCCCACTCAGTTGGGAAAGTTCTTCGTTAAATGGAAGAATAAACACATGGTCTATGCCGTAACTCTTGATGAGTTCAATGCGATCTTTGAGGGAGCAAAGCGGCATTTTTGCAGTTTCTCGCTTGAAAAACTCTTTAGGAGAAGGGTCAAACGTGAAAGCATACGCTGAGCAAGCTTTTTCGCGCGCAAGCCTTACTGTCTCATTCAATAAAAGTTGGTGCCCAGAATGCACGCCGTCGAAGACGCCAATCGTAGCGACACCTCTCTCAAACCTGCGAGATCCAATTCCTCCCGGAAACACTGTGTCAGGTTTTACTCGAAACAAATTTCGTTCTTCGCTCAGCTGACGCGAACCATCTAAAGAGTTATAACTTCCAAAACCAAGCAATCGTTTATCAAGCGACCAAAGGGGAATCTTTTCAATGTCAGGCAGTGTACTTTCGGGGCGAACCATAAACTGATAACGTCCACAAGCTACATCGAAATCACTACCCACTAAATTGATATGATGGTCGAAACCAAGGTCCTCGATAGGGCAGAAAGCATCCGATATTCTTCCACCATCAAGGTAGAGCGATTCAATATTTTCGAGACTCCAAGCATCTTCAACCAAAAATCGATCATCAAACGTCTCGAGGCGCCTAAGCGCGGTTATATGCGCCCCGCATCCGAGTTCGGCTCCCAAATCACGCGCGATTGATCGAATGTAGGTACCTTTAGATACTTTGAGGCGAACCCGCCATGATTTTTGCGCGTCGGCACACTCAAGAAGCTGGGCATCAATAATTTCAATTGGTCTTGATTCAAGATTGACGTCAATCCCCTTACGCGCGAGTTCGTAACCACGCTGTCCATTGACTTTAAGAGAGCTATATTGAGGAGGTATTTGCTGATGAACACCAATGAGATTGCGAAGTGTTGAAGTGGCAAAATCCGTATCAAAAATGCTTGGATCCACGGGAAATGTCTCAAGCACTTCTCCGTCGCTATCATCCGTATCAGTAGTCTCGCCAAAACGAATGACCGCTTCGTACGTTTTATTGTGACCCGTCAATATGGAACTCAGCCTGGTCGCTGAGCCAAACAACACCAAAAGAAGTCCTGTGGCCAAAGGATCAAGCGTGCCAGCATGACCGATTTTTTTGTAGCCCGTGAGACGGCGCAGACGTGAAATGACATCATGACTCGTCATTCCACTTGGCTTATCGATAAGAACCACGCCCGAAGGAATCGCTGTATTTCCCTTAGTATTCATCTTCCGGAGTTTCTAGAATCTGTTGAGCGACCGCCTCAATAACTGCAGTCTTAACCGTGTCAAAATCGGCATCTTTTTCAGGCCATGTACACCCTGAGGCGGCTTTATGCCCCCCGCCCCCAAACACACGAGCAACAGCCGAAACATCAACGCCCGTCTTAGCCCGCAAAGAAATACGCGTTTCATGCGCATTGAGCGTAAACATGAGGGCAACTTTGACGCCAGCAACACTGCGCACCAATTCGACAAGGTTTTCTCCCTCTGAACGCAGTGCGCCCGTTTCAGAAAAATCACTGTCGGCAACGTACGAATATGCAATAAGCCCGTCATTAACGAGCGTCAAACGCTCAAGAATGCGCCCTTCAAGTTCGAGAGCAGCTTGCGTTTTGCTGTTGTACATATGATTAGCCACTTCAAAAGGCAATGCTCCCGCATCAACCATATCAGCGGCATCGTGTAACGCTTTAGGGGTAGTGTTGGAGTGCTGAAAACTCCCCGTGTCAGTTGAGAGTCCAACATAACACGCGCCCGCAGTATCTGCGGATATCTCAAAACGCGAAGCGCGAACAAGGTCCCACACAAGTTGAGAAGTTGAACTTGCAGTAGTATCGACAAAACATTCAACCGCAGGGATATCTTGGCGCATATGGTGATCGATAAGAATGATAGTCTGCGCACGCGCCAAATAGGTACTTCCCTCTCCGAGACGTTTAATAGTGGGAGTATCAAGTACAAAAAGATAATCTAATTGCAGAGGGGCCTGAGAAGGGTTCACGTATTTATCTGAATGTGTGAGCCACGTATAGGTCTCAGGAACGGTTTGTTCATCGGGTAAAAGTGGATAAGCGTCTATCCCAGCAAGTGACAAAACGCTTGCAAGCGCAAGCGTTGAGCCAATTGCATCACCGTCAGGACGCGTATGACCGCAAATCCCCACAGTTTTGTCTGGTGTAATTTCATTGAGTGCGTTGAGAACGCCTTCAAACGACATGCCTTCTCCTTACCTACTTACTCTTCATCATCGCGCAATGTTGGCGGAACGTCGAGAAGCGCCTTTGAAATTCGCTCGCCCTCATCAATGGAATCATCGATAAAGAAACGGAGCTCTGGCGTCACACGCCACGATAACGTTTTACCCAAAAGCGTACGTATACGTCCCGATGCCGAGTTGAGCCCCGCAAGAACCTCTTCATAGCGCTCGGGAGCAGCACTCACGTAGATCGACGCGACACTTCGATCAGGACTTGTCCTCACACCCGTAACCGTAATGAGGCTGACGCGCGGATCGCTAATCTCAGAAGATATTATGCTAGCAACCATCTCGCGAACACGCTCATTGCTTTTGCGGCCAAATGATTCACGACTCATATCAGGCCTCCTTTATATCATGCGCGATTAATTTTCGCGCGCTACTTCAATAACCTTGAAACTCTCGATGATGTCGCCTTCTTTGATATCTTGATACCCTTCAATACCAACACCACATTCAAAGCCGAATTTCACCGTTTTTACGTCATCCTTGAAACGACGCAAAGAGCCAATTGATCCCTCATAGATAACCGTGCCATCACGGACAATACGGACCTTGTCATCGCGGCTAATTTCGCCTTCAAGAACGTAAGCACCCGCAATAACGCCCATCTTCGGAACCTTAAAGAGGCTACGAACCTCAACGCGAGCGGTGTCTTCTTCCACAAACTCTGGAGCAAGCAAACCAACGCGTGCAGCATTTATTTCTTCAATAGCCTGATAGATGACGCGATACATTCTCATGTCAACTTTTTCTTCGGCAGCCATTGTTTTAGCACCAGGATTTGGCCGAACATTAAATCCAATAATGATGGCATCAGATGCAGCAGCGAGCTGAACATCGGTCTCAGTAATTCCACCAACAGCTGCATGAATAACCTCGATGCGAACTTCTGATTGATCCATCTTATCAAGAGCGTCGCGCAAAGCCTCGATAGAACCCTGTACGTCAGCCTTAACAATCAAGTTCAACGTAGCGAGTTCTCCTGCCTCAATTTGGCTGAAGAGATCATCGAGAGAAACGTGGCGGCGGGTTTTTTCTTGCTCGCTCAAGCGACGTTTCATGGCGCGCTCATCAGCAAGTGCGCGAGCCTTACGCTCATCCTCAAAGACGAGGAACTCGTCGCCGGCGCTTGGTACACTGCCCAGTCCAAGAATCTCCGCAGGTTCCGAAGGTCCCGCTGATTTCACGTGATTGCCGTGAGGGTCAAGCATTGCTCTTACGCGGCCAAATGCCGTGCCTGCTACAAGGGTATCGCCGACACGAAGAGTACCTCGCTGAACCAACACGGTAGCAAGTGGTCCACGGCCCTTGTCGAGTTTTGCCTCGATAACCGTACCAAAGCCAGGAGCCTCGGGATTGGCCTTTAATTCAAGCATATCCGCCTGGAGAAGCACCATTTCGAGCAAGTCGTCAATTCCGATGCGCTTCTTTGCAGATACGTTAACAAAAATATTCTTACCTCCCCACTCTTCAGGGATAACCTCATATTCGGTAAGCATCTGACGCACCTGATCAGGATTTGCGCCATCTTTATCAATCTTATTGACCGCTACAACAATTGGAACTCCCGCTGCCTTTGCATGGCTGATAGCCTCAACAGTTTGTGGCATTACACCATCGTCGGCGGCAACAACCAAAATTACGATGTCGGTGATGTTTGCTCCACGAGCACGCATAGCCGTAAATGCTTCGTGTCCTGGTGTATCGATAAAAGTAATGGTGCGGCCGTTCTTATGAACAACCGAAGCACCGATATGTTGTGTGATACCGCCAGCTTCAGAAGCAGCAACACCCGTCTCGCGGATAGCGTCGAGCAAAGAGGTCTTACCATGGTCAACGTGTCCCATGACCGTAACCACAGGTGGTCGCGCAACGAGGTCTTCGTCCTTGTCTTCAAACGTCCATGTCATTTCATCCGCGACTGATGTGATAGTAATTGGGCGCTCGAGGTCGTCAGCAATAAGTTCAATGAGTTCATTGCTCATTGTCTGAGTAAGCGTGAGCGGATTACCCAAAAGGAACAGACGCTTAATAATATCGTTAGTCGCAACGTCAAGAAGTTCCGCAAACTCGGCTACCGTTGAACCTTCAGGAACAGAAATTGCGTCTCCGCCATGAGGAAGATTGGGGTCATGAGTCTTCTTGACAGTATCCATCGATTCACTTTCGTCAGCCTCAGCGCCTTTTTTCTTCTTCTTTTTCTTTTTTTGCTTGTTCTTGTTTTCAGCCTCTGCAGCCTCTACTTCAGCACGCATTTCGGCAAGCACCTTATCACGCTGAAGTTTTTCTGCGTTACGTGCCATTTGCGCATAACGATCGTCATCAGTCTTTTCTGCTTCAACAAGTTTCTCAGCTGGTTCTTGCGCCTTTGTCTTTGGTTCATCTTTCTTCGGCTTATCAGTGCCCTTATGCTGCGCAGCCTTCTCAGACTTCTGAGCTTTTGATTTTTTCTCTTCATTACTTTTCTTGACGGCCTCAGCTTTTTCTTCCGCAGCCTTCGCAAGTCGCTCAGACTCTGCCGCAATCGCTGCCTCGAGTTTGTCAGTAGCGCTCATCTTCTTAGGTTTGTGAGCCTCTTCTTTTGCCACAGGCTCTTCAGCATCTTTGCCGGTGTCCAAAAGCGCGGCATTTTCAGCTTCGGCACGCGCACGTGCTTCACTTTCAGCAGCAGCCTTCTGGGCTTCACGCTTCTTGCGCTCTTCTTCACGACGCTTACGCTCACTCTCTTCGGCCTTGCGTCGTTCAAGCTCTTCGGCCTTGCGTTTCTCTTCAATTTCAGCCGCCTCAGCAGCAGCCTTTTCTTCCTCAGCAGCCTTAACAGCCTCAATTTCTGCCTTATGGCTTTCAATGAGCGGAGCAAGAGATGCGCGCACCATATCAACATAGGCGTCAACAAGGCTCGTTGCGTGGCTTTTTACTGGAATGCCCATGTCTTCAAGGTGCGTCATAAGCTCCTTGCTCGACATTCCAAATTCTTTTGCTAATTCATGTACTTTAATTCCTGCCATCGCAGTCACTCTCCTTGCTCTCTGCATCCCTAGCAGTAAGCAGCGCTACAAAATCGCGCCTCAAACGGTCGTAATCATCTTCACTTAAAGCAACTCGTAATGCCGAAGCAAGTCGCCTACGCTTGTAAGCCAATTCGAAACAATCGAGTTGCTCGCACATATACGCTCCCCGACCCTTGGCTTTGCCGGTCGAATCAAGTTCCACATGGCCGTCTACGGTACGAACAAAACGAACAACACTACGCTTTTCATTTGTTTCACCACAGCCAATGCAAGTTCTTATGGGAGTCTTATGCGCCTTCATTACGCCTGTGCATCCTCCTTATCGTGCAGACCACAATACTGTGATCCAGGACGAGCATGATTGCGACAACGAGTGCCATCGGCATTTACCGCGGCGCATCGCGTATCAATCTCTGAGAGGTCGTCCATAACGCTTGCGGCTGAAATTGATGACTCATTATCAATAAGACCAGCACCTGCAGCCATTTCAGTACTCTTAATATCAATGCGCCAACCAGTAAGTTGAGCGGCCAAGCGGGCATTTTGTCCCTCTTTGCCAATAGCCAAAGAAAGTTGGTCGCTTGCAACAATTACGGTAGCCGTATGAGTGTCTTCGTTAATAAGAACGCGTTCAACCTTAGCGGGAGAAAGAGCAGATTTAATGTACGTAGCTGAATCATCGCTCCAAGGAATAATATCGATGCGCTCATTGCGCAAATCTTGAACGACTTGACGAACGCGGTTGCCCTTTGGGCCAACACAGGCGCCAACAGGATCAAGACCTGATTCTTTACTAAAAACTGCAACTTTTGAGCGAGCACCTGCATCGCGAGCAATCGCCTTAATTTCAACGATGCCATCGTAAACTTCAGGAACTTCAATTTCAAAAAGACGCTTTACGAGACCAGGGTGCTTACGCGATACGATGATGGAGTAATCACTTCCCTTGGCGCGTCGAGCATCAGTAATATAAACTTTCAGGCGCTCATTGTGCGAGTAGCGCTCGTTAGAGGGCTGCTCCTTCGCTGGCAATTCAGCCTCGAGGTTCTCTCGAAGTTTGATAATGGTAAATCCTTTACCAATATGCTGAACTTCACCTGTTACACACTCACCAATGCGACCGACGTATTCCTCAACAATTTTTTCGCGACGAGCTTCGCGAATCATCTGATTGACGATATTTTTTGCCTCAAGAGCTACAATACGAGACTTATCCTTGGGGGTTACATCAACCTCTTCGTATGATTCTGCTTCACCGGTTTCGGGGTCAATCTCGCCCACGGGAACCAATTCATAAACATAGGGAGTGCCATCTTCGGTGTTCAGCGTGACACGACAATCGTTGATAAGGCCCAATACGCGCACAAACTTGGGAGCCAGCGCGGTTTCTAACTTATCGAGGAATTCATACTCATCAATTCCATGTTCCTTAGCAACATCGTGGAGAATATCCATGAGAGTTGGTTGCTGTTCTTTCTTAGGCATTGTCATTCGTTCCTTTCAACGATTTAAAATCGATATTTACCTGCAAGTGAGCTTTGGTTATACGCTCGAACTCAACTTTTTCGGTGCCCTTTTCAGTATCAATGAGGATAAAATTATCCTCCGTGCCTGAAAGCATGCCTTTAAAAACCGAGCGCTCGCCCTTTGGGGCGGCTATCTTAATTTCGGCTTTTTGGCCTTCAAAACGCTCAAAGTCAGTCAGTTTACGCAAGTGACGGTTAATCCCAGGCGATGAAATTTCAAGCGTGTAACTTCCTGAAAATATCGTCTCAGCCTCGATGATTTCTTCAACCCATTCATTCGCTGCTGAAAGGTCTTCGAGTTTGTTGCCTGCATTGTTATCCAAAAAAACCGTGAGCGTTGGGTTTTTGGTCGAACCGGATAGCACGATATCGACAAGCTCAAAACCATGATTCTGAGCAGGCAATTCAAGCGCCTCAAGCGCATGTTTGCGTATGTCTTTTACGTCCATAACCTACCTTTTTTCTCCTACTTAATAAAAGAAGCGGGTAATAACCCACTTCTTTACAGAAAGTTTAATTTTTTACACGCTCATAGTATAGCATGTTTCAGACGAATTTAAAGCCTTGAGCCCTAGCGACGAGAGCGGCCCCTGCTGCGAGAACCTCGTCCACCCCTGTTAGCAAAGGGCTTCCGTTTTTCCGCACTACGATCGGCACTTGGGATGACACGATCGTCGCGATACACAAAGCCTTCAATGTCCATACAAGGAATAACCTTTTTGGTTAAAAACTCAATCCCACGAAAGTTAGAAATCTCGTCAGGCGCTACAAAGGTAAGAGCATTTCCTGTTGCTCCTGCGCGGCCCGTACGTCCAATACGATGCACATAATCTTCTGGGGCATCAGGCACATCAAAGTTGATGACGTGATCAAGTTGTTTAATGTCGATTCCTCGAGAAATAACGTCTGTTGTCACAAGGACATCAATTTTGCCCTTAGTGAACATTTCGAGAGCGCGTGTACGCTGATTTTGTGAACGGTCACCATGGATAGGTTCACAGCGAACTCCAGCTTTTCGAAGAATCCTCACAACACGGTCTGCACGGCGCTTTGTGCGAGTAAACACTAAAGTTTTCCCGGTGGTGGTGCGCTCAAGAACAGTGAGTAAAAGATCAGTCTTTTGCATAGCTGAAACTGGTAGGGCCACTTGCTCAATCTTGTCTGCTGTCATACCCTTACGAGCAATTTCAACAAAAGCAGGATTAGGCATGTACGAGTCAACCATCTTTTGAATCTCAGGACCAATAGTTGCTGAGAAAAGGAGCTTTTGTGACTCTTTAGGAATAGTAGCCATCACGCGCTTGATTTGGGGCCAAAAGCCCATATCCATCATGCGGTCTGCCTCATCAAGAACAAGAATTTCGATATTCTTGAGAGAGAGATGCTTGTTTTCCATCAAGTCGAGCAAGCGTCCCGGAGTGGCAACAAGAACGTCAATACCCTTAGACATTCGTGCAAGCTGAGGGCCATATTTAACACCGCCGACCACTACGCCTACGCGCAGTTTTGTCTGGTTGCTTACGGTGCGAGCAACTTTTTCAATTTGAGTTGCAAGTTCGCGTACGGGTGAAATAATGAGAGCCCGCGGCGCGAGCTCTTTACCTTGAGAACGTTTGGTTAGCTGCATCAAAGGTAACGTGAAGGCAGCCGTTTTGCCCGTTCCTGTTTGCGCGCAAGCAACAACGTTTCGTTTTTGCAAAACGAGAGGAATCGCTTGAGCTTGAACAGGACTAGGATTTGTGTAGCCGAGTTGTTTTACAGCGGCTAGTATCTCGGGAGATAGCCCGAGTTCTGAAAAATTAGTCATAGAGAGTAGGATACCCTACTTCTGCCCATTTTCCTAATTATCCATATTTAATTCAATGATTTTGTTTTTCGCAAACTCAGCAACATCGGCTAGGGCGACTTCAAATTTATCCCCTGAAGTGCGCACTTTTACCTCAGCAATTCCATTTTCTACGCCCTTTTTGCCCACGACAATTTGAAGAGGCCATCCAATGAGATCGGCGTCAGCAAATTTAACGCCAGGACGTTCCGCACGGTCGTCAAAGATTGTTTCAACACCGTGAGCTACAAGCGTTTCTGCAATCTCTTGAGCAACTTCGTAAGGTTTCTCTCCCTCTTTAGCCAAAGGAAGAACGCACACCTCAAAAGGCGCAATAGCTACAGGCCACGAAATTCCGGCCTCATCATTATGCTGCTCAACAACAGCCGCCATAGATCGCGAAACACCTACGCCATAACAGCCCATGAAAAAGTTTTGCTCTTTGCCATTTTCATCAAGATAAGTTGCATGGAGTGCCTCGGAGTAACGTTTGCCCAATTGGAATACTTGAGACACTTCGATACCACGCGCTCCCTGAAGGGCCTTGCCACAACTTGGACAAATATCTCCGGCCGCAACCGTAACCAAATCCGCAAAATCAGTCAATTCGAAGTCACGCTCATAACTCGCGCCTTTGAAATGGTAATCGCGCTCGTTCGCTCCCACTGTCCAAGCAAGGTCGCCTTTCAAAGAATTATCTGCATAAATAAGAGCACCTTGAGGAGCATTAACGGGTCCAATAAAGCCTTTGACAATTCCGAAACTGGCAAACTCTTCATCGGTCAAGAAGGTAAACTCTCCAACAAGATGCTCAGCTTTAATTTCATTGAGTTCGCGATTGCCAGGTACGAAGAACAACACAAGCTTGTTCTCTGCATTTTTGCCCGCAAGTGCCTTAACAGTATTTTCTTCAGCAACGTCAAGAAAGCGCGCCAAATCAGCAATAGTTGCTGTTTCAGGAGTTTCGATTTTTTCCAGTGGCACTTCGTCAACACTTACCGGCTCGCGGTTAATCAAGGCCTCTCCCGCTTCAGTATTTGCCGCATAGCCACAATCACAATACACAAGTTCGGCCTCTCCCGCTTCAGCGAGCGCCATAAACTCGGTCGTGACTTTACCACCAATCTGACCCGAATCAGCCTCTACGGGACGATACTCGAGCGAAAGACGTTCGCAGATATTTCCATACGCTTGCGCCTGCTGCTCGTAATGCTCCTGAAGCGATTCTTCAGAAGTGTGAAACGAGTAAGCATCTTTCATAATAAATTCGCGCCCACGAAGCAAACCGAATCGAGGACGAATCTCATCACGAAATTTCATATTAATTTGAAAGAGCGAAAGCGGAAGATCGCGATATGACCGCACATCAGAACGTACTAATGCGGTGATAATTTCTTCATGTGTTGGACCAAGGCAGAATTGCCGATTGTGACGGTCGGTCAAACGCGCAAGTTCAGGGCCGTACACATCCCAACGGCCCGACTCCTGCCAAAGCTCAGCCGGCTGAACAACGGGAAGCAACAACTCTTGAGAGCCGATTTTTTCCATTTCTTCGCGAACGATATTTTC
>CALLZE010000165.1 GCA_937858655.1 uncultured Coriobacteriales bacterium | reverse complement strand
CCCGCCATAAACGGATTGTCGTCCACCATGTTGGCAAATACGACGAGTTTGGCGCACGCGATAGAGTCTCGGTCAGCGGTGGCATGGGCACATGCTTGAATGGTCTGTGCCATACGCAGCACAGCGTCCATGTTGATGCCGGCGCGCGTTGAGCCAACATTAACCGAAGCGCACACGCGGTCGGTCGTTGAAAGTGCCTCAGGAAGCGACGTAATCAAGCGGTCGCTGCCGGTACCAATGTTCTTGTGCACAAGCGCAGAAAATCCACCGATGAAGTCAACGCCTACCTCTTTGGCAGCTCGGTCAAGCGCGAGCGCAAACGGCAACGCATCTTGGGTGTCGCACGTTGCCATGAGCTGCGCAATCGGCGTCACCGAGATGCGCTGATTAACAATGGGCACACCATACTCGCGCTCGAGTTGCTTGGCCACAGGAACGAGGTTCTCGGCGGCGCGCACGATTTTTTCGTAGACACGCTTGGTAGCCACGTTAATGTCGCGGTCCGCGCATGAGCGCAGCGAAAGACCGAGCGTAATGGTGCGCACATCGAGGTGCTGCTTTTGCACCATCGTTAGGGTTTCTACAATTTCATCCTGAGTAATATACATAAGAAAATTTACCTCACAAAAAGACGGGGCGGGAACGATAGGCGACGTCGGTCGCTCAGTGCAAATTAGATGCGGTGCATATAGCGAAATACATCGCTTTTCTGCAAGTTGATTTGCACGCCCAGCTCGTTAGCGCACTCATTAAGCTTTTCCTGAAGGTCCGCAAAAGGCATAACCTCTTCGTGCAAGGTCACAAGAATCGTCATCGTAAAAATGCCCGTCAATATTGATTGACTAATGTCATCAATGTTGGCGCCGCCTTCGGCCAAAATGCGCGAGACTGACGCGACAATGCCAGTGCGATCTTCGCCAAGTACGGTAACAATTGCGGTGTTGTTCATAAAAGCTCCTCAAGGTTTCGCTATACTTCAAGTATGAATAATCATAACGTAAGAAACATACCCACGGTAGCCGTGGGCGACACTATCGCCCTAAAAAAAGCGCACCCCTGCGGAGCCAACGCGTGGATCGTCACGGGCCTTGGCGCCGATATTCGTTTGCAGTGCAGTGGCTGCAAACGGCACGTCATGATTGCGCGCTCAGAACTTGAGCGCCGCTATCGCGAGCACCTTGCATAGAAATTCTTAAAAAATCATAGGGAGAGGGAGCAGACGCGCTGCTCGGCCAGTCTACTCTGACCCGCTAGAACTTACTTTCGCTGCGTCCGACTCTGACTCGGTGCCATCGTTTTGGTGACGCTTGGCGTAAGCGGGGCTCGCCGTATTGTTGATTTGAAGGTGCGTGTGATTGCCGCCGTGGTCCGTATAGGTGGCGAGCTGGTTGCGCACATACGCCGACATCTTGCGCACGCGCGCAATCGGCGTCACGCCGCCTGTCACGCGGTCTCCTTCGACTACATAGGGTGACTTCACGTGAATAAGTACGACCTCAAGATGGGGGTGGTCGTCAGGGACGATGTGAATTTCGTAATCGTCGACTTTATTCTCATAGTTGTAGGTGCAAATTTTAGAAACGGTACCACTGATGGGAGCATATACGAGGCTGCTTGCTGCCGCCCCGCAGTCAGCCGCAGTCGTGATGCCAGTGCGCCGTCCTGAGCGCCAATACTCAAGCGCTGAGCCGCACAATAAAGTGTTTAGGCCCTGAGGCTGCGTGCTTTTATCGCGCTTGGTGCCCTTTTGGCCCCGAGCTTTATCGAGGCTAGAGATAGGCAGGTGAGTATTCATCCGCAGCGCATACGTATAACTTGCTTGGTGAAAGGCGACTTCCGTCAACTTTTTTACGCTCACCGGTAAGTGAATCTTAATATTTTTGTAGGTAGCAAATTGGGGAGTAGGATTGCTGGCGGTCACGCTTTCTTCGCGCGATTCCTGCGAGATACTTGCCGCGATACTCTTGTTCAAACTGGGAGCAGTAATGAGTGCTGCCCCCGAAGCGCTCTTTTTGCCTGAAGGGGTTGCCGCGGTTTGCTTGCTCTGTGCTGCTTTGGCGGAAGTGACGCTGGCCTTTTTCGCGATATTGCGCCCCCGAGCATCGCTACGCTGCATCCAAATGACTCCCGTAAAAAGCAGCACGACAATACAGGTCAAGGCGACAACGAGCGTCACATTAAATTGTTTTTTCTTCTGCGCGAGGCGCATATCGCGGCGCGACTGAAGTGCAATGCCGGTATCGCGTACCGGTTGCAGACCTGAGCCTTTACCAAAAACGGTGTCCCAGGCTTCTCTGTCGTAATTACTCTTGATTACTTTGGGCTGAAATTCGTCACGACGCTGCACGCGCGGACGGGCAAGACGCCGCACCGGTTCAGTGCGGGGCCTGCGTCGCGTGGCGGGCATATCAAATTCGGAACGTGAATGTTTAGAATGTCGTGACTCATGCATGGGTGCTAGTATAACAGTCCGCGACTATTGCAGAAATCACTTGTTGTATTTCTCACTGAATTATTAATATTTGGTGTTCTCTAAAACACTGCGTACTTTAAGAATCGCCACCGAAGCTCTGGTTATTAATATTTATATTAATGGTAATAAATATTTACTATTAGTGTTATAATTTATAACTATGAAATTTACTAAATACATATTAACTCATCACGTCTTTTCTACGGCGCACTTGCTTGAGAATGCTGATTCTAGGAAATCATCAACTCAGCAGCTTAAGATGGCGTTGGCATCAGGCACAGTGGAGCGCGTTCGCAGAGGGCTTTATGTGTCGAATGCGCCTGTATTTGAATCTAAGGTGCCAGATCCCTACGAAGTGGTTGTGGCTCTTGATGACGATGCGGTGCTCTCGTACCACTCTGCACTCGAAGCATTAGGCGTGGCGCATAATGTAAGCTTTGCCTGCCATTTTCGTTCGAATGTCGTAAGAAGTTCCTTTTCTTATGATGGAGTGGCATATTTGCCTCATGATGACAAAAAGGCAGTTTTAACTCAAAAGATAAGAGGAAGGGCATTTGGTAGTGTTCTGTGCACAACGCGAGAGCAGACATTTTTCGATTGTTTAAAGCATCCCGAGTGGTCTGGCGGCATAGAAGAAGTGGTGCGCTCGCTTAGCGCTTTTGCTTACGTAGATACTGTCGTTCTGGCAAACTTAGCCTTAGCCGATAGCGCCTCTATGGCAGCTAGAGTTGGATGGCTGCTTGATGCGAAGTCTACGGCTTGGAAAGTTCCCGAAAGCGTTCTTAGAGATTTGCTTGAAGCATCTCAGGGAGTGAAATCGAAATTTAATAAGCGCTCTATTGCTGCCGGAGGATGGTCAAGCAAGTGGAGTATGGTGTTGCCTGATGCCGAAGAGGAGATGATGGCTTGGATCTCTTAGACACTCAAGAATTTCAACCGAGAACGGTAGACAAGGTAGAGCGCCTACTCGATGTTCTTGAAGAGATTCAGCGTCATCCTCACCTGAGTGGTAAGTTGGCCATGCACGGCGGAACGGCAATAAATCTCTTTATGCTTGATGTGCCTAGACTTTCTGTTGATATCGACATTTCATACATTGGCGCACTTGGGCGAGCAAATATGCTCGCGGAACGTCCAGATATTGAGCGAGCAATTATTGAGGTTGGGGATGCGCTCGGATACAACGTGACCTTTGGAGAAGGCGGTCATGCAGGCATAACTTTTGCGCTTCGTTACAATGGCGATTGGGGACCTGATCAAGTTAAGATAGATTGCATATATATGAACAGGTCACCACTGTTTGAGCCCAGACTGTGCACAACCACATTGAGACCAGAAGCTCAAATATTAATGTTTTGCGACTATGAACTTGCCGGTGGAAAGGTAAAAGCGTTTTTTGATCGCATAAAAGTTAGAGATTTATATGACGTCAGTAACCTTAACCAATTATTTGCTAGTTTAGACAGTGAGGAAGAACGACTATTCCATCAAACGGCACTTTACTATGCGTCTTTGTCTGCAAGATTTCCCCAGTCATTTGAGGGAAGAGCGCTCAGGTTCTCTGATAAGGAAGCCGATTTCGCTGATCAGCTTGTTCCGATGCTCCACTCAAATAACCGTCAGATTTCTCTCCAGAAACTTATTGAGGATGGCGAGGCGTTTATCGAGCGTTTTGTACTGCCCCGAAATGAGTCTGAATGTGAATATTTAACGCGCTTTGCGACCGGTGAGTATTGTCCCGAACTAATATTTGACAGTAACTCAATGACGCAAGCCGCCAAAGAGAGTCCCGAGGCTCTCTGGAAATTGCAGAATATTAAAAAGCTGGCGAGCCAAGAGTAGGAGGCTTGCGGCATCACTGCATATTCCTCATGCAATAGACACACCCGGCACCGTGGTGTTGTTGACAAGCCCAAGAAAATCGAGTAGTCTCTTATGTTGCGACTTTCTCTGGGGTCTGTGTGTCATGCTGCACATTGAGTTGCCCCCGGTTAAAAAGTAGAAATGTAATCGTCAAATACGAAGGGAACCAAGAAGTTGCCTACCATTAACCAGTTGGTCCGTAAGGGCCGCCACAAGGTTGAAGAAAAGAGTAAAACCCCAGCGCTTAAGGGCAATCCACAGCGTCGTGGCGTATGCACTCGTGTCTACACAACCACACCTAAAAAGCCGAACTCAGCTCTCCGTAAGGTATGCCGTGTTCGTTTGACCAATCAAATGGAAGTTACCGCATACATTCCAGGTATCGGTCACAACCTCCAGGAGCACTCAATCGTACTCGTACGTGGCGGTCGTGTTAAGGACCTCCCAGGTGTTCGCTACAAAGTTATTCGTGGCGCACTCGACGCTGCATCAGTTAACGACCGTGCACAGGCACGTTCACGTTACGGTGCTAAGAAGCCAAAGGCTTAAGCAAGTACTAGTAGTTAACCTACGAGCTCGAGTAGCTCTTATTCGTTTGAAGGGAATGCCCTTATGCCAAGGCGCGCAGCAGCTGTCCGTCGCGAAGTAATGCCGGACGCAAAGTACAATAATCGTCTTGTCACCCAACTCACCAATAAGGTGCTCTTGGATGGTAAGAAGTCAGTGGCCGAATCAATCGTTTACGGCGCATTTGACATCATTGAAGAGAAGACTGGCAGCGATCCACTGTCAGTATTTAAAAAGGCTATGGATAACGTACGCCCAACTCTCGAGGTTAAGCCAAAGCGTGTTGGTGGTTCTACCTACCAAGTACCTATGGAAGTTAACGCTCGTCGTTCAACGACTCTCGCAATTCGTTGGATCGTTGGATTCGCACGTGGCCGTCGTGAGCACATGATGGCAGACCGTCTTGCATCAGAGATCATGGATGCAGCAAATGGCATTGGTGCTTCAGTTAAGAAGCGCGAAGACCTGTACAAGATGGCCGAAGCGAACCGTGCATTCTCGCACTATCGCTGGTAATTCGAGTAGAGAGATATAACAGAAATGGCTAAAACTTATCCACTAGATAAGACCCGCAACATCGGTATCATGGCGCACATCGACGCTGGTAAAACCACGACGACTGAGCGTATTTTGTACTACACCGGTAAGACTCACAAAATTGGTGAGGTTCACGAGGGTGCAGCTACGATGGACTGGATGGAGCAGGAGCAGGAGCGCGGTATTACCATTACCTCAGCTGCTACGACTTGTTTCTGGAAAGATCATCGCATTCAAATCATCGATACTCCGGGTCACGTTGACTTTACCGTAGAAGTAGAGCGCTCATTGCGCGTTCTCGACGGCTCAGTTGCAGTATTTGATGCTGTAGCTGGTGTACAACCTCAATCAGAAACTGTATGGCGTCAGGCTCACACCTATGGTGTACCTCGTATGGCTTACATCAACAAGATGGACCGTACCGGTGCTGATTTTTATCACGCGGTAGAGACCATGGATGATCGCCTTAACGCACATGCAGTTCCTGTTCAGATTCCTATGGGAGCAGAAGACCAATTCATTGGTCTTATCGACCTTGTTGAGATGCATGCAATCATGTTCAGCGATGACGACAACAACTCTCATCAGACTATCGAAGAGATTCCAGCAGAGTACAAAGAGAAAGCTGAGATGTATCGTCAGGCAATGATCGATGCAGCGGCAGACGTTGATGAAGCGCTCATGATGAAAGTTCTTGAAGAGGAAGAAGTTACTTCTGACGACATCAAGAATGCACTCCGTAAGGGTTGCATCGACAATATTCTCACTCCTGTAATTTGCGGTTCATCATTTAAAAACAAAGGTGTTCAGCAGATGCTCGACGCTGTTCTTGACTACCTCCCAAGCCCACTCGATATTCCCGCTATCAAGGGTATCGACCTCAAGACGGGCGAGGAGACTGAGCGCAAGGCAGACGTTAAAGAGCCTTTCGCAGCACTCGCATTTAAGGTTATGACCGACCCATTCGTAGGTAAACTTACCTACTTCCGCGTTTATTCTGGAAAGCTCGAGTCAGGTTCATAC
>CALLZE010000164.1 GCA_937858655.1 uncultured Coriobacteriales bacterium | reverse complement strand
TTGCAAGAAGCCAGCGCATGACCCAAAAAATGCCATAGCTCATCACCCATGACACAGTACTTGCGATTATCACAAAAGGTCTCCTCTCATCATCGAGCAAAAGGGCAACGAGCAGCGGAAGACCGAGTGTAACAAGCGGTGCTGTCAAAAAGTCAATCCAGACCGTAAGAACTCCGATGATAATGAAAAGTTCCGGAGCAAAACTCCACACATAATATATTTTTGACCAGAGAAGAATCGCCAATATCGCAAGAAGCGCAATATAAAACACCCCGACAAACTGGAGCGAAAATGGAACAGCGAGTGCTCCTCCCAGCAGCAAAACTATTAAAAACGATAGCGCGACAAACGGCCCCACTCGACGCCAAAGTAACACGACATTCGTCAGTGTGAGCGCCAAGAGAGGAATTATGTTGATAACAATAATCTGAGAATAATCGGCAAAAAGGAGAAGAAATCTCAAGGGCACAATAAACCCGCACCAATAGCGCAAGTATTGGTTATTAGCAAGATCCCAATTTTTAGCCCGTAGAAGCAAACCTTCAGCAGGAATCGGGCTCGAACCACCATAATATGTTGCCGAAAAAGCTCGCTGCATAATGCTTTGCCCCGCGTAAGGCGCTGCTATGTTAAGCATGATACTATCGCTGAAATCATCTTGCCCGTATTTGACATCTTTGGCAACGATGAAAGAAATATTCGTATACGCATTAAAACGCGATAAGTCTTTATCTATGTGAGCATGAATTGCCCTCGCGGGAAGCGCACTTGAAGCAATTTGCAAAAGAAAACAGCATAAAGCCGTCGCAAAAAATATTAAAACGCAGCGCACTACTCTTTGAGACCATACTTTTTTTGCGGCTTTTACGACTGCTTCCACCATACCTCGCTCCTAGCTTTCGTTGCTGCTTTCCTCTGGCTTATTGTTGGTTGTCTCATCACAAATCTGATTAAGATAAAGCTCAAAAAACGTGCGCGTTTGCTTGCGAATTGAATCAAGAATGATGCCGCTAATAAATGCCATCAACGCGGCCATCATCAGAAAAACTGACGTGACGAGTGTCGGCATATGTGACACGAGACCCGTCTCAAAATATTCAAACAAAGGTCTCAAGAAAAGAACAAAACCGATGATAAATAGAATCGCAGCCGTGCAGCCAAAGAACTGCAAAGGGCGGTAATCTTTAAATAATGCAAAGATTATCTTAATGATGCGCCCACCATCAACAAACGTGTTGACCTTGGATGCGCCTTTTTTGCGATCGCTATACGTCACCGGATGCTGCGTGACCAGAAAATGCTTATCAAGCGCGTTGATGGTCATCTCGGTTTCAATTTCAAAACCGCCCACCAGCGAGGCATAGCTCTTCACGAAACGGCGAGAAAACGCGCGAGCACCCGTCATAACGTCGCGGATTTTGCTCCCAAAAAGTGAGTTGATGAGTCCGCGCACCATGCGGTTGCCCGAATTGTGAAAGGGACGCTTATTTTCAATGAAATAGGTGGACGACAATCTGTCGCCCACCACCATATCCGCACGGCCATCGAGCACATCGCGCGCAAGCGCATACGTCTCAGCCGCATCATACGTATCATCGCCATCGACCATCAGGTACACATCAGCATCGATATCGCGAAACATAGAGCGAATGACAAAACCTTTGCCTTGTCGGTATTCTTTGCGCACGATAGCACCAGCAGAGGCAGCTACCTCTGACGTTCTATCTTGAGAATTGTTGTCATAGACATATATCGCCAAATCAGGATCGAGCGCTTTAAAGTCATGAACAACTTTTCCGATTGTCTCTTCCTCGTTATAGCAAGGTACCAACAAAGCAATGCGTGGCATCGCTCCCCCTTAATCTTATTTCTCTTCTTCGTGCCAACCCTCAGGAATATAAGCACAGTAAGGCTCAGACTCCATA
>CALLZE010000163.1 GCA_937858655.1 uncultured Coriobacteriales bacterium | reverse complement strand
TTTTGTAGGCAAAAGCAATTCTGGGAAAACAACATTTCTCGAGAAGGTGATTGCCCAGTTAACTAATCAAGGTTATCGTGTCGCGACGGTTAAACATCATGCGCATACGACTGAGGTTGATACAAAGCAGAAGGATTCATGGAGACATGCCCAGGCAGGCTCTGTGGTGAGCATGGTTTCAAGTCCATCGCAATTTAGCGTTGTTCACGCCGTGCAAAACGAAGTGCCAATGGAATGGATAATCGATGAAGCGCAGCGTGCGCAGTGTGATGTGTTAGTTGCTGAAGGATTTAAGCGGCTTGATTATCCAAAGATTGAACTTTCGCGTATTGAGCGAAGTGACGAAGCGCTCTGCTCTCCGCAAGAAGTTGAGGCGCTTGTAACGAACAATCAAAAACTTGCGGATGAGTTTTGTGGGTCGGTACCAGTTTTTGGTCTAGAAGATATTGAGGAGTTTTGTTTATTTTTCGTGCGCCACTGTATCGAAGGATAAATACATGAGTAAAGATGGTTTAGGACGTACAATCGATTATTTGCGCATTTCGGTAACTGATCGGTGCAATCTGCGTTGTATATACTGCATGCCCGAAAAGGGTATCCAGACAAAAAATCATGAGGAAATTCTCACATTCGAGGAGATAGTCCGCTTTGTGCGTGAGGCTGCCTCAATGGGCATTTCGCATATTAGGCTAACGGGAGGAGAGCCACTTGTTCGCCTTGGGCTGAGCGAGCTAATTCGTGATCTTCATGACATTGAAGGAATTAATGATATTTCTCTTACGACAAACGGTATTTTGCTTGAGCGTTATGCCCAAGAACTGAAGGCTGCTGGTTTGAGCCGGGTAAACATTTCGCTCGATACCCTCGACTCTGATATTTATCATACGCTGACACGATTGGGCAGTTTAGATGATGTTTTTCGTGGCATTGATGCTGCATTTGAGGCCGGTTTAAGCCCCATTAAACTTAACGCCGTGGGCATACGTTCATTCATGAAAGATCCCTATGAGTTCGCGCGGCTTTCTCTTGATCGCCCGCTGCATGTTCGCTTTATCGAATACATGCCGAGTGGCCATTCGTTTGGGGTAGACGGTGAC
>CALLZE010000162.1 GCA_937858655.1 uncultured Coriobacteriales bacterium | reverse complement strand
GATGGTGTAGCCGCCATCGAAAAGCAACACGAAGAGCGTTATCGCGCGTTGTTGAGCAATGTTGAAAGCAGCCAAGTTTTCGCAAAGCCCGAGATTGTGGTATGGCGTTGCTCAAATTGTGGGCATCTTCATGTGGGCAAAGAGGCCCCAGAGACATGCCCTGTATGCGATCATCCACAGGCGCACTTTGAGCTTATCGCACAAAACTATTAGGATTTGTGACAGCTTTAATTCGGCTTTCTAGAGAAAGGAATTAAATCCGATATCATCTAGGTGGTATCGGATTTTTTATTGAGATAGTATCTGCCAGCATAAGGAGAAATTTTGATGGCCAATAACGAAGAGTTTGAAGATTTGAAGCAACGCGCTCTTTCTGAGAACGAAGAAAAGTTTGGGGAAGAAGTTCGCCAAAAATATGGGCAGAGCGCTGTGGAGAAGGCAAACGAAAAGTTTAAAGGTATGACTCCTCAGCAATACTCCGACGCCGCTGAGCTATCAGAAGCTATCAATGGCGCGCTTGCTGAAGCAGTTGCATCGGGCGATGTTGGGGGAGAGGCGGCACGTAGGTGCTGCGCGCTCCATCAGGAATGGTTGAGCTATTTTTGGCCAGAGGGCATGTATTCGCCACAGGCTCATTTGGCATTGGCACAAACGTACTGTATTGATGAGCGCTTTAAGCAATACTATGAAGCTATTGCTCCAGGCGGTGCCGAATTTTTGTATGAGGCTTTAAAGGCTTATTTGCCAAAATAGGAATCTATGCCATTGGCAAAACCTTTGACAAGTTTTGCTTGATACGCGGTGGTTTGAAGTTTTTTGTCCTCTGCTTTATTGCTCATGAATCCCATCTCAGCGATAACGCAGGGGACTTTTGACCAGTTGAAACCAGTCATAGTGCCTGATTTTACCAGCCCAGCATTGCGCGCGCCCGTCGCTCTAAGCGTTGCTGCGTGAATGAGCTTCCCGGCCTTTAATGATTTTGCAACGATTGGCCGCGTCCACTGGTTAGAGGCGGGAACCATAGTGAGATACCCATATGTTTTCGAACTTGGCGCCCCATTTGCGTGTATGCGGAACAACAAATCGGCATGGGCATTGTTTGCGATTTTTGAGCGCTGTGCATTTGAAATGTTCACATTATTTGTGGTGCGAATCATGATGACTTTGTAGCCACGATTCCTGAGCTCTTTTTGCAGCTTTAAGGCTACCTTAAGGTTGAGTTTATATTCGGGGACACGGGTGTATATGCCACGTGTGCCACTCGATACCTTAGCTTTCTTTATGCTAGATCCTGGCCCAATAGGCTCTTTTGCACTATTGCCCCTTAACTGATGACCTGCGTCAATGACAACCACTTTTTGGCGGGCGAGTGCTTGTGCGGGTGCGAGAATGCACGCACTGAGTATTATAATGGCGACAAGCGTCGCCAGGATAGTATGTTTTTTCATACAAACTCTTTTCGAGTATTCCTAGTATTTAAAACCTAAAGCCTCGATCATGGATTTTGGATCTTTGGCCTTCTCAACAGCGGTTTCTGCTGTGATTTTCTTTTGCTCTACAAGCTTTCTAAGGCTGTGGTCGAGAGTAATCATGCCAATCGCGCCACCTGACTGAATGATGCTCTCCATTTGGTGTGTTTTTCCTTCACGGATTAGGTTAGCAATCGCGGGAACACCGAGCATAATTTCTTGTGCGAGAGTACGGCCTTTTCCATCCGCGACAGGACAGAGCACTTGCGACAATACGCCTTGAAGCGAGCCTGAAAGTTGCATACGGATTTGGTTTTGCTGCTCGGGAGGGAAGACGTCAATAATACGGTCGATAGTCTCTGGCCCACCGATGGTGTGCAGTGTTCCAAAAACAAGGTGACCGGTTTCAGCAGCGGTAATTGCGGCTGAAATTGTCTCGAGATCTCGCATTTCTCCAACAAGAATGACATCAGGGTCTTGTCGCAAGACGTGCTTAAGGGCTGCGGCAAAACTCTCAGTATCTTCGCCAACTTCTCGTTGGTTGACTAGTGCCATTTTATTGCGATGCATAAACTCGATAGGGTCTTCCATCGTCATGATATGGACTGGTTTGTTTTCGTTAATATAGTCAATCATTGCGGCAAGTGTTGTTGACTTACCAGAGCCAGTTGGGCCAGTAACGAGTACGAGGCCGCGAGGCTTGTCCGCAAGCTGCAGACAAACGTCGGGTAGACCTAATTGTTCAATGGTTGGAATACCAAAAGGAATGGTTCGAAGAACCGCTCCCATAGCGCCGCGCTGTCTAAAGATATTGACACGGAAGCGTGACCGGCCAGGTATTGAGTATGAGAAATCAGACTCAAAGGAGTCTTCGTATTCTCCGTAACGCTTATCGTTAACAATCGGCAAAATAATTTTTGCGGTATCATCGCCAAACAATTTTGGGGTATCAGGAATTTCCGCCAATTCACCAGCTATGCGGTAGCGAGGGCGAGTACCGACGCTGAGGTGAAGGTCGGAGCCGCCCGCATCGAGCATTGTGATGAGCAGTTCGTCCATTGAGGGAAGACGATGCCCTTCGCTATTGAGACCAGGAGACTCAAGCATTTTATACTGCTTCTTTGGCTTTGTCGGCGCCTGTGGCGTATGAGGTTTGTCTAAATTGGCTTGATAATCAGCATCTTTTGGGAGGTCATCATCCGACGAGGTCTCGTCTTCGACGGGGGCGCATCCATTGAGAAGCCAAGCCGTGAAAGCTTCCGCTTTAGCATTTGGACACCACATGGCTTTTTGGGATTCTGCGATTTTTTCGCCGCCCTGGTAATGCCGCGTAGCGAAGAATACCAGCGTTGATTCAATTTTTTGCGAAGCCAGACGGATATCATCAAGAAACGCGTCCGCTCCCAAGAGTGATAAATCAAGCGCAACATGTGTTGGGTTGAGCATGCTAATAACCCCTGGAGCTCGCATGGGCGCAGGGATTTGGAATACTTCTGAGGAAGGCTGTTTTTCGCCAAGAATATTCTGAGCGTTTGTTTGAAACTCTTGATTGTCAGTAATTATGACGAGGCGTAAATCAGCCATTATTCCTCCGTGGTTATTTAAGTGCATAGCCGCCAACGCGCAAGGTGTAGGTTT
>CALLZE010000161.1 GCA_937858655.1 uncultured Coriobacteriales bacterium | reverse complement strand
ACATACCTTTCAAACGGCGATAGACAGAAAACCACGAAGGCTTCCTAGATTATTTTAGAGTGTGATATTTTGCCGAAATAGCAATCTGATTAGTGCTAGAAAACAAAAAATTACCCAAAATCACTTATCCACTATAACATCATTATTTGGTTGTGACAAAGAAGTTGAAGTTATCGCTGAGGTTCTCCTGGCGTAAAACCTTGAAACCTGCAGCTGACAGAACCTCATGAATACAATCGGTCGAAATGCGATGATCAAGCGGTGGGCCCATGGGCGTAGCCTCGTCGCGCCACTCAATAATGCCCAATACGCCTTCGGGCTTTAAAATGCGTGAGATTTCGCTGAGAATTTCCTCTGGATTTTCGAGTTCATGCAACACGGTTGCGAGGAGAACTGCGTCGCATGACTGCATTGGACAACCCACGCTATTATCCGTTGCCTTCACGATTTCCATATTCGCGATATGCTCAGCTTTTTTATATTCCTCAAGCAACTTAAGAAACGCATCGGATATTTCGACTGCGTAAATTGATCCCGTCGTTTTGTGCGCTGCAACCCGAACGAATATACCCGAGCCAGCGCCTATATCAGCAAAAGCAGCTTCTCCACGCACACCGAGAGCATCAAGAACGTACTCACGACGCATCTGTTTCACACGCTCAGGATTTTCGAGTTTGGCAACCTTGTGATCCATAGCTGTCTCCAAAAATATACTTTAATGAATACTAGATAATTCGACTCTTAAACAAAGTAAGTTGTCTGGATACGCTGAAGAACGCTTTCAATATCCTGATTCCCAACAAGAGCTTTATGAAGTCCTGCCTCACTCCTTGTGAGCAAGCAGAATCTCACTATGTCCTCAAACACCAGTTCATCAACCAATAAACGCATACGAAGACTCAACAAATCAGATAATCTCAATACATCTTCCCCGTGTTTCCTTATACTTCTTTCTGATATATTGCCGCCCCGTTCAAATTCTTCCCTCATATTAAGATATGCTTTTGCCTTAAAGGCGATGAGTCCCGGTACATCAAGAACCGAAACGCCATCAATAATTTTCGAACCTGACTTCAATATTTTGTAATATGCTTCATCAAGCACTAGAGCAGAAAGACTTGAAATCTCCTCCCCAAAAGGAAGCGGAACGCACCGCTGCCCTTCCTCGAGTTCAAAGTTTTTTGTACTTCGAGAAAAAATCTCTATCATCTTTGGATATCTGTCATCTTTTGGGTTATCAAACCGATAAAACTGAGGTTGCCCAGAACTTTTATTTTTGTTTCGATAGCCTCCGGATGATACAAAACGCCACATTTGACGCCCAAAATCAGCAGAAACGTTTTCTGCAATTACTACAAGATCAATGTCTTTTGTGGCCCGAAAATCTTGCTCAACCTCGTCAAACAAAAGGGCGCAGGCGGTCCCTCCAATAATCACATAATTATCTGAAAAATTTTTAAATGCTTCTTTAAAAAAGGCAATTTTAGTCATGAGACATTCCCCCAAAATTCTTCAAGCATCTCATTAACAGCATCCTCAGTTCTCGCATCCTGTGATTGGCCAAGAGACAGCGCAAGTGAAAGTGTGTCAACCACTCCGTCTTGCGCAAGAACCCGAGGATCATATGACCAAATCTCTAAGAGAGCTTGTTTTTTTCTGTCCAAGAGAAGAGAACTGGATTCAAAGTTTTGCTTATAATTATTCGCAATAGCATACGTTTTTTGCTTTGTCTCAGCAAGAAATGAGTTGTGTGTCAAAGCCGAAATTCCCGCCATACAAAAGTCACTATTTATGAGCGAAACGTCTATATACTGGGTTTTCTTGACGGGGCTCGAAAGAAGCGGCAAGGCCTTATCCCATAAGTACTTCCTGTTTTCGCATACTGAAATTAAGACGCTCTTCCCCCGAGCATCTAGCGATATGAGATCGTGAGCCATCAACTGATGAGCGGCACGCGAAACGGTCATCGCTGAAAGGTTGAGAGCCTGGGCGATTTTCCTCATTGTCTTCAGCTCGGTTTTGCTGTACATAACATACAAAAACAAGAGTTGCGTTGCAGGAGTAAAGTGTTTCTTTGGACTTGTTTCGGTTGCTCCTTTAGCCTGAAGCGCAATGCCCATAAACGGAAGATATATCTGCTTTTCATCTATAACAAAAGGAATGCCCAGCTCAATTAGTGCATGCCGCTGGCGCGAAGGAAGACCATTTGAGCATAAAACTGCGGGTATGTGTGCTGCTTTTAGAATTAACCACATATCGCTTTTGAGCCCAGCAAAATCAGTTACTCGCTGCTTCGGATATACAAACAATGCTTCAACGTTATCTAAATAAGCATGCTTGAAGTGATATTTATTAAAGAGAAAATATGGGAAAAAATCAACATTCTTCCACTTCTCTAAGCGTACGGTTATTTTTAAGGCATTTTCCAAATACTTCATAGTGCCTCCTTTGTAACATCTTATGACATCGTAACATCTCAAATGTTACAAAGCAATATAGTGTTACAAAATAAGCACGATGATATGTAAAAAACCGACCACAAAGGATCGGTTCAATTGTTTCTTGGTGGAGATGAAGGGATTCGAACCCTCGACCCCCACGTTGCGAACGTGGTGCTCTCCCAGCTGAGCTACATCCCCAAGACAACAGATTTTTAAGTTTACTCCGCACCTTCATTCATTTCAAGCACGACCTCACGCAAATCACGACAACTTTGACGCCCGTCGACTTAACGGCTCAACAACGCATAAGCAGGTATTATTTTACTGATTGCTTGTCTGTATTATGATG
>CALLZE010000160.1 GCA_937858655.1 uncultured Coriobacteriales bacterium | reverse complement strand
TCAATGCCAGGCACGATAAGCACCGCGGCGGCAACAGCAATCGAAGTGGTAAACCATCTGATGAGAAAGTTCATAACATTCCCTTTTCTTTTCGGGTAAGTACCAACCACACTCTTATAATATCTCTTGAAAGCAAAGATACCCATCTTTGCACAAAACTATGAGGAGCGCTCATGCCTGCCGCGCGTAAAGACGAATTTTACCCCTCGGCTCTCGACAACAAGCCGGTGAAAAATGACCTTAAGGGAGTAGACCGCAACGATATTCTCGATATCGTGACCGTGGTCATCATCCTCATGCTTTCTGGCATTTCGCTTATCTCGATTATCGCCAAATGGCCTTGGTATATTACTTTTATAAACGTTTCAATTTTGGCCATCATCAGTTTTGCTATTGCCTATCGCGTTGTCATTGTGCGGCCTGACCACCTGCGCGCTCAGCAGTCAGACCTCATTTTGCGCATTGCGCGAGAGGCCATTTCGTTCATGCGCAAGGGCCTAAGCCCCGAAACCGCTGACGCGGTTTGTCGCATTATTTTGCGCAACTCGACCGCGGCCGTTTCGGTTGCGATAACCGACCGTCAAAGCGTGCTCGGATTTGCTGGCGTTGGCAACGACCACCACTCGGCAGGGCGCTCAATCGTCACGCGCGCCACAAAAGACGTTATCAACACCAACATCTCGCAAGTACTCACTACGAAGCATGAAATTGGCTGCCCCGACCCTAAATGTCCGCTCGTCGCGGCCATTGTTGTGCCACTCAAATCGCAAGGAAGCGCTATCGGCACGCTCAAGTTTTACTACGATGACGACCGTCATCTCAACGAAACCGAACTCGCTATGGCTGAAGGACTCGCCAGTCTGCTTTCAACTCAGCTTGAGATTCACGAACTTGAAGAACAGGCTGCGCTGACCACCGAGATGGAGCTCAAAGCGCTTCAGGCACAGATTAACCCGCATTTTTTGTTCAACACGCTCAACACCATCTCATCGTTTATTCGCACCGACCCAAACACCGCGCGCGAGCTGCTCAAAAAGTTTGCGACGTTTTATCGCCACACACTCGAACATGTTGATGAAGAAGTCACACTTGCTGACGAGCTTGATTTTCTTGAGCAATATTTCTCACTCGAAAAGGCGCGCTTTGGCGACCGCCTCAGTCTTGAAATGGATATCGAAGAGGATCTCCGTGACTTTGCTATGCCTGCCTTTATGCTGCAGCCCCTCGTAGAAAACTGCGTCGGACATGCCATGCGCGAGACGGGTGAGCCGCTTCACATCACCGTCACCGCCTCGCAAGACGCCGACTTCGTGTATATGGGTGTCGAGGATGACGGATGCGGTATTCCTGAAGAGCGCCTCGCAACCATATTTGACCAGCACTCGGGCAAAGGTTTGGGTATTGCGCTGCGCAATGTGCGCGATCGCCTTATTGGCGTGTACGGGCGCAAGAGCAAGTTCAACATCGAGAGCTCACACGGCAAAGGCACAAAAGCGTACTTCGTCATCGCCAAAGAAAGCTAAACCAAAACAATCCCACTGCTTGCATTCAATCGCGTACGCACGCAAATGATGTGCTTTTTTGCTATACTCGCATATGCGCGCTGAGCGACCTGAATGGCACACCTCGCCTCAGGGGCACGACACGATGAAGCGCACACGCGGAGGATTGCCCGAGCTGGCTGAAGGGGCACGATTGGAAATCGTGTATGCGCCTTTAAAGCGTATCTAGGGTTCGAATCCCTAATCCTCCGCCACTTTCTTCTCAGATAAAAATGATTCACGACGAGGGAGATTAATGGCTGGTTCATTTTTTGCGCTACTTGACGATATTGCGGTGCTTGCTAAAGCGACGGCAGCTAGCGTC
>CALLZE010000159.1 GCA_937858655.1 uncultured Coriobacteriales bacterium | reverse complement strand
TGATGTTGAGCTTATTGAGCATACGGTTAATTCTTTCAGCGATGAAATCGAATCAGTAACATCACTTAACCAGTAATCGTACATTTTAGCACCAATTTATTGTTGGCATCGTGCCGAAGGCGGCACTTCGAGGCCATGTTCAAGCATGAGTTTTTCATTCCTCATAATTCCGTGAGCATCTCCCATACATACAATGCGTCCTTCGTCGAGAACGATGGCGGTATCGCACATATTCCAAGCAAGTTCCATATCATGCGTTGCAATCAGCAACGTGATATCGAGATGTTCGAGCAGTTCGCTCATATTTCGTTTTGCGCGGGGGTCGAGATTCGACGTGGGCTCATCGAGCACCAATACGCGCGGCTGCATTGAGAGCACTGTGGCGAGAGCCGCGCGTTTTTTCTGACCGAACGAAAGATGCATGCCCGGCTTATCACGTTTCTCACTGAGGCTGACAGCGTCAAGCGCATAGTTCGTACGTTTCTCGACTTCTGCTCCATCGAGCCCCATATTAAGCGGTCCAAATGCAACATCCTGCGCAATCGACGTCATAAAAAGCATATTGTCGGGGTCTTGGAAGACGATCCCCACACGTTCACGCACGGTTGCGAGAGTGTTGGGACCAACTACGACGTCTTCAATTAAAATGCGCCCTTCTTGCGGAAGTATGATTCCGTTAAGATGCTCAATGAGCGTGGATTTGCCCGCGCCATTGGGGCCGAGCAATGCAACGCGCATTCCGTGAGAAATCAAAAAAGAGACGCCATAAAGAGCGAGGGTGCCGTCTTGATAGCGGTAATTGAGGTGGTCGACTTCTATAGCGTGTGCGTGACAGTGCATAATTTCTCCCGAATCAGTAGAGCGCAAGGGCGAGCGCGTAGAGGCAGGTAAATAACATGAGCAACGTATCGGATGCTCTCCACGCAATCATGCGCGAACTCGCGAGCGATCCGTTGTAGCCGCGAGAAATCATCGCGTTGTACACTTCTTCGCCGCGTTCATAGGCGCGCACAAAAGTGTTGCCTCCGAGTTTTCCGTAGGTAATCAGCAGTTTGATCCCCCGGAGATGGGGAGCGCGGCTTTTGAACGCTCGTTGCATTTG
>CALLZE010000158.1 GCA_937858655.1 uncultured Coriobacteriales bacterium | reverse complement strand
TTTTTGAACCTGTGATGGGCGACCATGTCCCACCACTATAGCGAACGTACAATTTTGATCCGCTCGAACAATAGGGCCGAATCTTCACCGAAGATCTGGACCGTGCAATGGTAAGCGTTCGATACTGAGGGTAATACAACGTCTTGCTCCATGCGTGGTTCCAAGTCCCTGTTGATTTTGTCACTTGCGTCACATATGCGGCCGGTGATCCCCAATGCGCGTATAACGTCACATGAGAATTGAGCGGTGTATCAAAGCCATACAGGGTGCCGCCCGTAGGGCTTGAATACCAACCCAAGAATTTATAACCAGATTTAGTGGGATTTGCAGGCCGCGCAATAGTTGACCCTTTTTCAAGTACTGATGAAACGCTATTTGTTCCATTCTGTGCATCAAAGGTCACACAATATTGGAACTTAACCGAAAATGTAATCGTGTCGCCCTGAGTTGAGCCGACGTTGTACACAACAAGCGAACCGCGACTTCCGTTGCTGCCAAAAAGTGAAGTAACCGAATCATAGGGCGCACCGTATGTGCTTCTAGCATTTGATGATGACAACGTTGCACTGTTCAATGATCCCTGAGCGGCTCGGTACCATGGCAAGTTCGATGTTGCCGCTTCACCGGGACGATAAATGTAGTAGGTATCCGGCAAAGTTCCGCCCGAGTAGGCATTACCATACTGGCTCATTGCGGACAGCGGGCGTACACGATAGACCAACAAACCCGAATTTGGCAAATCCTCATCCCAACTGTTTGGAGTGTTTTTGCGATACTCAAATACGAGATAGTCGCCATTGCCCGCATTATAATAAAAAGATTCTGCGGCAGTCCCCGAAGCCGTCGGAGCTTTCAGTGTATAGGCACCCGACCCACTTATTGTTTGAGGGGCCTCTCCCCAACCCGCAACGTTATAGCGCATATAAGAATTTGCGTACTGTGGTGTTGTCTGATTGGTGGCCATGATGTCCCACGAACCAATAGGCGTTCCCGCATATGTGTATCGATACAAATCTGGAAACCCAAGCATGTGCATCGTTTCATGAGCAAAGACGCTCAACAATTCAGAGCGGTCAGAATACATGGCGCTGAGCTGAAAAGTGTAATTTCCAACTTTTTTACCATTGATTGAGGGAGAAAGTGTATCTGAACTAAATGTTGTCGTATGGGGCCAAATCAGATCTTCCCATGAGTCGGCGTCGCCCGAAATCACGAAACTCATCGTGTCAATCTCACCATCGCTGTTTTTATCCAAAGCAGACGCGGCGGGAACATCTGGGTCTTGTGCAACCGACATGGCGGCACGGGCAATGAGCTCATTTTCACGCGCGATCATTTCATCATCGGTGCGATACCCCTCAGGGTTTGCGAGTGAGTAATGTTGATAATAGCCACGGGAATGCACATCTTCATACGAAGTTACGGAACTTCCGTTTTTTTGAGGGAACACTGAGGTAAGCGTGCATGCTCCTTCTGACTGAGCGGCAATAAACGTTTTCAGTGATTTCTCCGTCCCGTTGAGCATAGACTCATCATTGGAAAGCAAACTTGAATTTAAAAATTCCGACTCACCTTCAAAGCGAACATAAATTACTATGTCCGATAAACTCGATTTAGTCAGAGAGAGATTGGCAGACAACTTACTTCGTTCAGCTCCCGTAGACTGGCTCGCTGGCTGCTCACCATACATTTTTTCATTTTGCTCGAGCAAATCTGAAGAAACCAGATTCTTGCGCGGGTTTACAGCGCTCGCCTTAAGCCCTCGGTACGTTTTTTTATTGGACTTGGTTACCTTGATGGTATTTGCTTCAATTTTTCCTGAAGCTGAGAGTTTCGCGTAGCGCAACATACCTGAACTATCAGCGTCAACGATGGTTCCATTTGCCGTATGTGCGTATCGAAAATACTCATCCCCTGTGAGGTAGATTGTGAGTTTTTCGCCTGTTGGTTGTGTATACGTAATTGGATAGTTGCGCAAGTATGACGCTTGCGCCCCTGCCACAACAATAAAAAATGACAGCGTCATCATAAGACAAACACCTATTGAACGAATAAATCCTCCCGCCCCCACGTGCTGGCACCTTGTCATGACCTGCCTCCGAACTTTTGAGCGATGTAGTTTGATTATAGGCGTTTTAGCGAGCAATGAGTTTTGTGAAAAATATTCCCTTTTATCCCGACAAAATCGACAATCCACAATCAGTCTTCTTAATAAATATACAATGTAGGTATACTGTAAATAACCGTGTAGAATTCCTTGGATAATCACAACCTAGGGGGATTAGTGCCGTACTCGATTAATGAAGTTACCTCAGAAAACTATGCTGCCGTCGCGCCGAAAATTCAAGCAATTGCAGACTTTTGTGAACTTGACGATACTGCGTTTGAGCTCTTGCTTGATGGATCCTTGCTCGTCTCAACCCACTCAAAAAGGCTTGAACTTGAAGAATTAAGAGCATATATCGTTGAGAAAAAGCCAGAAATGCTCGCTCCGCTTGCCACAAGCGGCGAGGCCTTTATCCCCACGCTCCTTCTTGATGGCTCAATTTGCTATTGCGCGCCTGGTTACAGAAAAGATAATGGCATTCAGCTTTTTGAGATGTATGCTCCCTATTTTGGCGTTGACCACGTCACGCCTAATAAAAGGTATCCAGACGACTACGTGATTTTTCTTTCGAAAAATGCCAACCTTCTTGTCGTAAACCCAGACGCGTTCGAGCAAACTGCTCAGCGTTATCTCAGCCTCTACCGCTATGGCTTGCGAGAAAAAACTAAACTCACAACCACCATGGCGCTTTCATACTCTGCTCTCATGGCCCCCACCGCACTTTTGCGAGTCGCTCGTTGGTTTAGATTTTGCGCGGGCCAAAAAGTAGTTCAAGGCTTAGAGCCCATTCTTGAGGACAATACCCAACAGAAAATTGCTCAATTTTTGGGCATTTCGCGCACAACTCTTGCCAGTGCAATTCGCGTGCTCAGAGAACACGGCGCGCTTGATACGCGCTATAGAAAAATTAAAGTCAATATCGAGAAACTTAACGATGTAATTGAGAACATTGTCAAAGAGATTCCCGATCAAGATCTGTTTTACTGACACTGCACGTTCCCACCAAGTTTTTATGAATCTCTGCAAAAAAAATCGGCCTCAAAAGAGGCCGATTTTGCTGTGCTATTAGAAATATCGTTCTTGCGTTACTCAGCTGCGCAACGACGCTCAAGCCATGAGTAATACTCATCAGTCGTAGTCTGCATTTCTTCAAGCAAAGCCTCATTGCCCGGCTTAAAGAGGTGCTTAAAGCGACCCTGTGGTTTGAGGAAGTCAACAACGGGTTTAAACCCTTCACGAACTACCTTTGCGGGCATGGTGAGATTCCACTCGCCGTGGTCTACCTCAAAGAGTGGCCAGAACTTAGTGTCAACCGCAAGACGCGCGATTTCGGTCGTGTCTTCTGGCTTTGTACGCCAGCCACGTGGGCAAGGAGCGAGCACGTTAAGGAACGCAGGGCCATCAGCATTGAATGCCTTCTCTGCCTTCTCAACAAGATCTTTCCAATATCCCACTGAAGCCTGCGCAACATAAGGAATATGGTGCTCAGCCATGATGGCGGTCAAATCTTTGCGATTCTCTTTCTTACCCTGCTGTGCCTCGCCCACCTCTGCGGTGGTTGCCCAGGCATGAAGTGGCGTTGCTGATGAACGCTGAATACCCGTGTTCATATACGCGCCGTTGTCATAGCATACGTATACCATGTTGTGGCCACGCTCCATAGCTCCCGAGAGAGACTGGAAACCAATATCGTACGTGCCACCGTCGCCGCCGAACGCGACAAACTTCACATCGCGATCCTCGGGAATTTTGCCAGCAGCCTTAAGACCCTTAAAGGCCGCCTCGACGCCTGACATAGTAGCCGCGCTATTCGCAAACGCATTGTGAATAAAGCTGCCGTTCCAAGAACTATAGGGATAAATGGTTGTTGATACTTCCAAACAACCCGTTGCGCTTGAAACAACTACCTCGCTATCGCCCGCGCCCATGAGGCACTGACGCACTGCAATCGAAGCACCGCAACCACCGCACAAGCGGTGACCGCCGCATAAACGCTCAGGCTGCTTTGTTAATTCTTTAATGTTAGCCATGGTGCTACCTCCTAGTGAGCGCCGAGGTAAACGAGACCTGGGCTTGGCTCGCCAGCGGCGGCCTTGTCGAGATCATCGTAAACCGAACGGATAAGGTCGAGTCTTACATCAGCGCCACCAAGTCCATAAATGTAAGGACGAAGTGGAACCATTACATTGTTTTCATAAAGAGCACTCATCGTATCGAGCGCAAGAGGACCTGCGGGAGCACCAAAACTCTCAGCGCGATCAAGAACCGCAATTGCCTTGCAACCCTTAACCATTTCCGCAATTTCCTTTGAAGGGAATGGACGGTAGGTGCGAATTTTAATAACGCCAACCTTCTTGCCCTCAGCACGCATTTCGCGCGCAACGGCACGAGCATTACCAGCGCTTGAGCCAAGAATGATAATAGCGGTTTCCGCATCTTCCATACCATAACCCTCGATGTGAGCGTAAGGGCGGCCGGTGAGCTCTTCGAACTCTTTACCAATGGCAAGAATTGAATCAGCTGACGCGTCAATAGCTTCGCGCTCGGCCTTCTTGACCTCAAGATAAGCGTTACCGAGGCTCGCAAATCCACCCACGGTTACTGGCTTGCCCTCGGCGAGCATCGCATGCTCAGGAGTGAACTCGCCCACAAAGTTGGCAACCGACTCATCGTCAAGAACCTCTGCGCGAGCAATTGAATGCGTTGTGATAAAACCATCGAGGGTTGGCATAACGGGGAGACTGTTCTCTTCCGCAATGCGCACTGACATGATGGTGTGGTCGTAAGCCTCTTGTGCGTTCTCAGCAAAGAGAATGACCCAACCAGTATCTCGTGCGCCCATAACATCTGAGTGGTCGCAGTGAATATTAATTGGTGCTGAAATTGCGCGATTTGTGTTGGTCATAATAATCGGCAAGCGAAGTCCAGACGCGATGTGGAGCTCTTCCCACATATACGCAAGTCCTTGTGAGCTTGTAGCCGTCATCGTACGAGCACCAGCGGCAGAAGCGCCAATTGATGCTGACATTGATGAGTGCTCCGACTCAACCGCAACAAACTCGGTATGAACCTTGCCCTTTGCGACGAACTTTGCAAACTCTTCAACGATAGTTGTCTGTGGCGTAATAGGATAAGCGCACACAACGTCTGGTGCGACCTGGCGATATGCCTCGGCAACAAACGCGTTACCAGTCGCTGCGGTAGTTTTCTGCTCAGCTTTAGCCATGATTATGCCTCCTTCGCAATGTCATGCTCTGACACCATCTTGAGGGCATCGAAACGACATTCTTTTACGCACACGCCGCAGCCTTTGCAGTGGTCGAGATTGATGCCGGTCATTTTGCCATCTTCAACATCGATTGCAGAGTCTGGACAGTTAATCCAGCAGAGCATACAGTCTTTGCACGCTTCTTTGTCCCAAACAGGACGAATTGAGCGCCAGCCACCCGTACGGTAGTACTGACCATTGCCCGTTTCAACACCGGTCATGCCAAGAGGAAAATCAGCCGATGACCAATCATCAAAATTTTCGATATCCCATGTGGGTTGTTGTGGAGTAGCCATTATCCTACCTGCACCTCCTCATATGCACGCTGAACTGACTCAAGATTTGCGTCAATCATAGCCTGCGCGAATTTCTTTCCAAATGACTTTTGCAGTTGGCCCTTAACTGATTCAACTTGAACAATAGGGCGAACTTTTGTGAGAGCTCCAACGATTGGCGTGTTGGGAATATCACGCTTGATAGTGTTAAGCGCAATACCCGATGCATCAATAGTCGCAACAGCAACGCTCTCAGGAACACCGAGGCGAGCGCGCATCGCGGCTGGCGACTCAGTTGTGTTGATGATGACAGCACCGTCATCATGCATGCCTTCAGTAATATCGATAACGTCAATAAGTGTCTCATCAAGGAGAACGACGATATCGGGATGCTCGATGTTGTTGTACACCTCAATTGGTTCATCTGAAATGCGTGTGAACGCTTTGAGGGGTGCACCCATACGCTCAGGACCGTACTCAGGCATTGCCTGCATGAAGCGGTCCTCGAAAAGCGCAGTTTCGGCAACGAGCTTTGCCGCGGTTACCGCACCCTGACCAGCACGTGCGTGCCAGCGGATTTCGATAAGCTTATTCATCGCTGAGCCCTTTCTTTAACTTCGCAACTTCCAACGGCAGAAATTGCATAAAACTTATTAAACAAGTTCTGCAAGTATTAACGAGCCAGAACAAACGCTCTGGCTACCATCGTCATATTACTGGAATCGGTTATCGAAATGAATATTTTGAGAGCTTTGCAAACGTAGGCGCGCACCAAAAAGACGTGAGCGGCACGCGATTATTTGAGGTGATTTTTTAGTGAAGGCGAGTGGACTACATCTCGCGGCGCGCCTCGAGGGCGCGGCCTAATGTAACCTCGTCAGCATACTCGAGGTCTCCTCCAACAGGCAGACCACTGGCTATGCGCGTGACCTTAATGCCGCCGAGCGGCTTAATCAAACGCGAGAGATACACGGCAGTCGATTCGCCCTCAACATTGGGGTTCGTCGCGAGAACAACTTCTTTAATTTCGACAGAAGAAAGCCGCGCAATAAGTTCTTTAATGCGCAATTGATCAGGGCCGATACCATCCATGGGAGAAATTGCACCATGGAGCACGTGGTACACTCCATGGAATTCGCCCGTTTTTTCAATAGCGCTCACATCACGAGGCTCTTCTACTACACAAAGAGTGCTTTGGTCTCGCCTTACGTCCGCGCAAATTTCGCACAGTTCATCCTGCGCAAAATTGAAACATTGTGGACAAAAATGAATAGTCTCTTTTACATCAATGATGGCTTGGGCCAAGCGGTCAGCGTCAGCCCTCTCGCTCGCAAGAAGCCAGTACGCAATGCGCTGAGCCGACTTAGGGCCCACTCCGGGCATACGCTCAAGCTCATCTAAAAGACGCTGAATAGGAAGCGGATAGCGCATGAATAAAACGCTACCTACATACCTGGAATATTGAGGCCGCCGGTTACTGCCTGCATTTTTGCAGAGGCTTTTTCCGAAACAACACGTGATGCCTCGTTGAGTGCCGCAACAATCATATCTTCAAGCAATTCGATGTCCTCAGGGTCAAGTGCCGCTGGGTCGATTTTAACGCTTTGCACCGTCTGGTCGCCGGTCATAACGACCTTAACCATGCCGCCTCCAGCGCTTGCTTCGAAGCTCTCAGCAGCAAGTTCTTCTTGAACCTTCTCCATCTTTGCCTGTGCTTCTTGGGCTTGCTTCATCAACTTTTGAATGTTCATATCTTTCTCCTTTAATCCTCATCGGGGTCGGTTAAATAGTCTTGAGTTAACATGGGCTGCACAAACTCATCAGGTTCACTTTGTGTACCCGCAGATTCTTCGTTTTCTATCGACATCTGGTCTGCGCTGCCTTTGGATTCTTCGATAATGGTACCCAGGGCGCTCAACTTTGCGAAAAGGTCATCGCCACTTGCCGAGGCTTCATCTGACACGCCGCCCGAACGCACCTCATCGGGGACCTGTTCGAATGCCGGAGCTTCAACGTCATCAGAAATTTCGGCAACTGCGGGCTGTTTGCTTGGTTCAGGAACAGCATCGAGTACTGCCGTCTCATCCACTTGAGGAGAAGTTGGCTGCTGTACTGGCGCGGGCCGCGCGGGACTTGCTGGCTTCGGCGATGCGCCGATGTTTTGCTCTCCCATCATGGCGAAGATAAAAGGTACCTCTTTGCCAAAGACTTTTTGGAGTGCGTTTTTCAAGAAATCCGTGTTGTTCTTCGCGTTTTCCATTTTGAATTTGGCATCTTGAGGCCACAGCACAACAATGCTTTCGCCCTCGCCCATCTCAACTTCAGTATCGGCAAAGAATAAATAGCGGCTTGTCTTCACTTTCTTAATTTCGGCAAGAACACTCCGCCAAGAGCGCTTCACAACGCCCGCCGTCAGTGCGCCAGCAGGCACAACGGGTGCGCTGGTTGGTCCGTTCTGAGGAGCAACCGCCTTCTGTGGAGCCGCGCCCTCTGTAAC
>CALLZE010000157.1 GCA_937858655.1 uncultured Coriobacteriales bacterium | reverse complement strand
CCGCAGGGCTTTCACCTGAGAGCACATCAATCTCGATGTCATTGGGTAAATCCGCGATGAGAGGGCGCACTTGTGACTCAAGAGCTTCCTTGTGCTTCTCGACTGACTGCCGCTGCAGGCTCTGGTACTCTTCGGCATTGAATACAATCGGATCAGCCGCTGGGAACACGCGCGTATCAGGCACAACAACGCTGATGACATAAAGACGACATGCCGGGTTCTCTTTACAAAAATCTATCGCTTTATTCAAAGCCTTCTTTGAGGGGGCTGAACTATCAAAAGGGACAACGATTGAATGAAATGTCATCATAACTTCTTTCCCATGAACTATCTTTTATCACTAAGATAATGATACACGGTTAAACCAAACCAGGCCCCAAAAGAAGTGGCGATAACCATAGGACCAATAAGTTTAAAGGCGATGTTAATATACCCAAATGCTGCGACAAGAAGCATATGGACACACTCAATGAGGCCCGCGATAGCAAACCCCATAAGAGGACTCACAACTTTGCCCTTATTGAAAACATACACTGCCGAGCCAACGGCTCCTGCAAGTAGGCATGAAATTGAGCACGGAATCATTGTGGGGCCACCCGCCGTGAGGCGAAACAGTCCACCAACAATACCTGCACCGATGCCCACAATGGGACCACCTAAAAAGCCTCCCAATAACGGTGCAAGATCGCGGACATTACAGAAGGCATCCTCAACAGTAACTGCCGACAGGGTGCCATAAATTGAGAGTAAGCCAAATACCAGCAGTAACACAAAAGTGAAAGGAGTGGGATGATTGCGTCGAAATTCGCGGAGACTCTTATTTGCGTATAAAAAGAAAACGCTCAGTGCAATAACACAGATTGTTCCAAAAGTAGTAGTAAACTTTAAAAGCATAAGCCGCCTCCAAGCGTATTACATGCGAAACGGAGTAACTTCAACTTAATCAAAATCTGCCCCTAGTATAGCACTCCTTTTCTCTATCGGTTGCTGCTTGAAAGTTCATTTTTTCCTGTCGGAAGGTAATTATTAACAATGTTTGTCACTGCTTTGCAAGACGCGTTTATTGATAGCGCCAAAATGGTGCCACTACTCTTTGTTGTCTACGTAGCCATTGAATTTATTGAACTCAAATTTGGCAACAAAATGGCAAAGACCGTCTCAAAAGCGGGACCTTTCGGTCCGATATTAGGAGCACTGAGCGCCACCATCCCGCAGTGCGGCATTTCAGTCATGGGGACCGCTTTGTTTACTCAGCGCCTCATTACCATAGGTTCACTCTTTGCCGTGTATATCGCGACTTCCGATGAAGCAATCCCTGTTATCATGTCGCAACCTAATAAACTTGAACTCTTGTTGCCCCTCATTTTGACCAAACTTGTACTCGCGATTATTGTTGGTTACGCACTCGATTTGGTTTTTCGTAAACGCAACAAGCAGGTTTTCGAGCATATCGATGCCTACGCTCATGACCACGATGAAGCAGACCATCATCACGAAGCCGCTTTCGAAGAGAAGGCGTGCTGTGGACATCAGGCCACAGCCGAGCACAGTGCAATCTCAGCACGTGACATCTTGTATCACCCCTTGATTCATACGCTCAAAATTTTTGCGTTTATTTTTCTTATCTCGTTTGGCCTCAACTTGTTATTCACCTCAATTGGGCAAGAAACGCTCGGAAATCTCCTTGCCCAGCACGAGTTGCTTCAGCCCTTCTTGGCTGCACTAATCGGCCTTATTCCCAACTGCGCCGCCTCGGTTGCCATTGCGCAGTTCTACTTAACAGGAACCATCACCTTTGGAGCAACCATCGCCGGTCTTTCCGCGAGCGGTGGTCTTGGCATTTTGCTGCTCTTTAAAGAAGGCGATAAAAAAGAGGGCGCACGCATCGTGGCCCTCCTTTTTGGTATATCTGTTATTGCGGGATTGCTCCTCACTCTGATTTCTTAAGCAGAGTAATCGGTATTCTCCCACTTTTCACGTGGCATATTTTTACGCTTCTTGCGATCCTGCCTTGCGCGATAGCTGTCACGCAAAGACTCCAGCGCATCGTAGAGTACCGGAACAATGAGCAGCGTCAAGAAGGTCGACGATGTCATGCCGCCCAGTACAATAACGGCGAGCGAGCGACTTACCAATGAGCCTTCGCCGAAGCCACTTGCGAGTGGTACTAACGCAATAATGGTAGCGAGTGCCGTCATGAGAATGGGGCGCATACGCGTGCGGCCCGCTTCAAGAAGCGCGTCGTGGCGATTCATTCCACGTTTAAGTTGCTGATTTACGCGGTCAATAAAGACGACGGCGTTGGTTACTACAATACCAATCAGCATGAGCGCGCCAATCATGGCAGGCATATCAAGTGGCAAGCCAGTAATCCAGAGGCCAACAAATCCACCAATAGCGGCGAGCGGCAACGCGAATAGAATCGCAAAGGGAGCGGTCGCCTCTCCGAAGGCAAGAACGAGACAGAGGAATACTGCGAATACGGCGATACCCATGGCCATACCCATCTGACCAAAAGTTTCGCTCATCATTTCAGCCTCGCCGCCAACCTCAGCGGTTACGCCCTTAGGAAGATCGAATGCCTTCAGCTTACTCTTCACTTCTTTAATAACCTTACCTGAGTCCTCGCTCGTGATTTCTCCAGTAACTGAAGCGTACTGGGTGCCATTTTTAGTGAGCACTTTCACGGCAGTATCAACATTTTTAACCTCTGCGACATCTTTAATCGCTATGGTGTCACCCGTTGGGGCGGTCATCTTAATGTCGCCGATTGCTTCAGGTGTCGCGTAGTCGCCATCATCGGTCTTATAGGTTACCTTGATGTTTTGATTGCTCAGATCGATGGTTCCCTCATCTTGCTCAGAGAGACGCGCTTGCACGACGCCCATAACCATAGCGGTATTCAAGCCATACTTTGCCGCTTTTGCCTGCTTAACCTTTACGTTGAGCTGTTTGCGGGTGGTGCCAAGGTTGTTCTCAAGATTAGCAACATTGGGGACATTTTTAATTTCTTCGATGAAGCGCTCTGAGGTCGCCTTGAGCTTTTGGGTATTCGAACCGCTAAAGGTTACTTCAACTCCGCCGCTCATACCTGTGGTCTGCTGCTTTTCGACCGCAATATCTACACCCGACTTCTCAGAAGCCAAGGATGCCGTATCTTTTCGTGTACGCGAAATGAGACCATCAAAGTCATCGATATTTTTTACTTTAATAAACAGAGAGGCGGTATTGCTTGAACCAGTTCCATCAGCCTTTGCGCCAATAGTTGTCTGGAAACGCTCAACCTCTGGATACGCTTTCACAATTTTTTCGATACGCTCAACCGTTCCATCGACAGTGGCAGCTTTGGTGCCCTCAGGATATTCAACAGAAACGGTCATATATTTCTCGGCTGAGTCAGGCATAAATCCTGTACCGATAACGGGGATGAGCGCAAGTGAAGCTGCGAACAGAATCAGCGCGCCGCCAATCATACGCGCCCTGTGCGCAAGTCCCCAATTGAGAACCTGCTCATACTTCTTCTCGAGTTTGCTTGGCTCCTTCTCCGCAGGTACCTTTGCATTAAGCAGGAAGTACTTAGCAAGTACAGGAATGAGCGCAAGCGCAACAAGAAGTGAAGCAAGAAGAGCAACCGTAACCGTTAAAGCAAACGGCATAAAGATTTTACCAACTAGTCCACTTACAAAAGCAAGAGGCAAGAACACGGCAACCGTGGTGATAGTTGATGCGGTAATTGCTGACGATACCTCTCGTGTAGCATTCGCAATCATTTCAGGTGTGCGCTCAGCGCCTTCCTGGATGTTGCGGAACACGTTTTCAACAACAACGATGGAGTCGTCAACGATACGGCCAATCGCCACCGTAAGTCCACCCAGCGTCATAGCGTTAAGCGTTACACCGAATAGCTTCATGCTGAGCAAGGCAGTAAATACCGAAACTGGAATCGAGAAGGCAACAATAACTGTCGCGCGCCAGTTGCGCAAGAAAACCAAAATGATGATGACCGCAAAGAGCGCTCCGAGTAGGCCTTCGCGGACCATACCAGAAACAGAGTCATTGATGGAGATACTTGCGTCATAGACAACCTCTGACTTCGCATTCATTCCGAGAGTCTTGGGGAGGTTGGCCAACTTCTTCTTGACCTGCTCGGCTACCTTAACAGTGTTACCATCCTGCGTCTTCTTGATAGAAATCAAGACAGCATTTTTACCATTCGCGCGGCTCATAACGACATTGTCGTCAGCGCCGTAGGTAACGGTAGCCACATCTTTCAGAGGGATAGTCTTGATATCAACGCCTGAAGCACTGCCTAGGCTCATTGAACTCGAAGAGCTTGAGCTTGAAGAGCTTGAGCTTGATGATGATGCCGACTTCTTGAGCGCGGCATTGTTTTTATCAATAGATTTCTGCAGTGTCTTTTCGGCGGCAGTCATCTGAGCAATGGCTTCATTGATGCCATCAAGCCCCTTTTTCATGCCTGTTAACTGTCCTGCCAATGGACCGCGCTTGGCCTGCAGCTCACCCATTTTTTTACCATAGTCTGGAGCAGTTGGATCGAGCGCCTTAATTTGCTCATCAATCGCGTCAACTTGGCCCTGGAGAGAAGCGATTTCGTCAGAGGTATCTTTCTTCTGAAGTTTAAGATCAACTAAATTACCTTGAATTTGCTGAATTCCGTTAACCATGCCGGTATTTGCCGCAACTTTTCCAGTTGCCGCTCCCACGGTGCCGATACCCTTGCCAAGTGCTCCCATGCCTTCGCCGATTTGCGAGAAGGCAGTGCCGAGGCCACTAAAAGCCTTACCCATCGTCTCACCTGTTGAAGGATATTTCGCGATAACGAAGTTCTCGATATCCTTGACGCTATCAAAGGTGCCTGATATGCGCACTGGCTCTGATTTTGTTCCCAAATCAACGGTGCCTACAGGAAACGAAAGTGACGCGGCTTGCATTTGCGAAATAATATCAGAGACTTCGAGACCCTGTTTTTTCAATTTTTTTGCATCAAACGTAATGCGAACTTGAGTATTTGGGTCCGTTTGAATAGTGGCACTACCGACGCCATCAATATTCTTCAATGACGGCAACACTTTTGAATTTACCCTTTGGGCAAGTTCAGCATAATCTTCCCCATCACCCGTAATAGAAATCTTGAGAATATCTCCCGAGCTCATTGACATACGAGACACTGTTGGGGCTACAGCGCGATCAGGCAAATCCACACCTTCAAGCGCTTTGTTAACGTTCTGCTCAACCTTGTCCATATCGGCGGAATAGCTGAACTCACCGACAACCATTGAGAATGAGTCATTCGACTGAGCGGTCACCGTTTTAACGCCCTGAACGCCACGCATAGCATTTTCAATTGGCTTAGTGACATCCTTATACACATCACCCGGGGCGGCGCCAGGATAGACCGTCGCGACCGACACGATAGGAATGGTGATGTCGGGCATGCTTTCGCGGCTTAACTGTGTCGCTGAATAAAAGCCGCCCGCCACTATCATGATGACCACGATAATAATGGCAAGCGCATTTTTCAACGAAAACTTCGTTATCTTGTTCATTGCTGTGTTTCCTCCGTTGTTGGATGTTCCATAGAAGCAAGAAGCTTATTGCATATGCGTAGCAGGTCTTTTTTGTCATCCGCATCAAGAACGGAAAGACATTTGCTCATATCTTGTCTGCGACGCTCATCAACCTCTGTCCACGTCTTAAGCCCGAAAGGCGTAAGGCGAATGATGGTCACACGCCTGTCGGTTGGGTCGGGAACCCTCTCAACCACTTTGGTATTGACTAAGTAGTCAACTATGGCAGAAACTGCTGGTGGTTTGACCGCGAGAAGTTTGGCGATTTCGCTCATACGGAGCCCGTCGCTCACAACAAGACGCCTCAAGAGAACCATATGGGAATCGGATACCTGAGTATGCCTATACCGTGGTTTCATAGAGGCGAAATGTCGTCCGAGCCGGCTCAACGCGTCGTCAAGCTCTGATATACAATCCTTCATAACACTTCCTAAATACTTCATTGTCTGAACTATTTGATTAGTGAAGTATATACATATGAAAGTATTTGGTCAAGAAAGTTATTAAACGAGTGAAAATCGCGGAAAGATTACTCTTCCCACGATTCGGCGATACTACGCAAATCTGATGAGACGCCCGATTTGATAATGTCCATCATTTTGGCAGCCGTGCTTCCCTTCACAAGGCTATTTTGAGCTTTACCGAAAGCCCACAGCACGGTTTCAAGCGCTTCAGTCGGAGAAAGTTGTCCCGACTCAAGCAGCTTATAAAAAGGATGCGCATGATTACAATGAAGTTCGGTCGTGTCTTTCTCTTTCGATGCTTCCCAAAGCGAAGCGCCACCGAGCGCCTTGCTCGCGGTAATCCAGACATCTTCCTTACTCGCCATCTTTGCGACAGGCTTTGAGGTGTCCGCTTTTTTGGTAGGTTTTGGCTTGTCGGCCTTTTTCTCATCACCAAAGAAAGTGGCTTCTTCCTTTTGCTTCTTTGCGCTGTCAACTTTTTCCTGTGCCGAGGTAAACGCACGTGCTACGGTGCCAGCAAAGGGGTCGCAAAAGCCTTCACGCGCGGTAACTGAGTCTTTTTTGTAGTCAATTTTAAGCACTTCATCAAGCTTATGGTCCATGTCAAGCGCAGCGCGCACATAGTTTCCTGAAGGATGCTTCTCACGAATACCCATCCATCCCTGGTGGGCAATGATGCGGTTTTCACGATACACGTAAATACCTTGGCTGTTAAGAGAAATTGCGGCGCGCTTCCACGCCTCTTCACCAGAGAATTCTTCTTTATTAGGGAGTAACGCAATTCTGAATGTGTACTTTCCAATAACTTCGCCGCGCTCATCGAGCACATTGTGAACCGTCGAGCTCAAAACACGCGTCGCCTTCTCGCCCTCACACACAGGGTTATTGGCTTTGAGTTTTTCATTATTGAGATAAATATCAACATTGCGAGCTCGGTCATCATTATGGTCAATAAAACGATGGAACGTACGTGAAGCGTGCTCAGCAAATTTCTTGGCGTACGAATTAATTTTGCGCTTACGGCTTGCCTCAACACGGGCAGCGTCCTTGTCAAAAAGATGGTCAACTTCATGCCACCAAATCAGGGTGCCTGAACCACGGTCAGCAAAGTTATCAAGCAAGGCGCGCTCTTGGGCATTTTCGAGTTCAGTGACGCGGCAACGCCATAGCGAGGTGTTTTTGATATCGTCGAGGTCGAGTACTCCACGCCAACACGTTCCCAACTCATCACGTGTAAGAATGAGAATCTTACGGCAAAAAGCTGTTGATGCCGTTTTGAGGCCGATACCAAATTTGCCCAAACGGTCAGTCTCTGCAGAATCTTCGGAACCATATGTCAGCGCACGCGCAATCTCGACGCGGCTCATACCGCAGCCATTATCAGCAATAAATACGCAGGGCTCAAGATATGAGTCAAGCGAGATATTGACATAAATCTCAGTCGCGCCAGCATCGATTGAGTTATCCACGAGGTCAGCCATTGCATCAACAAACTCATAGCCCGCGGCTCGCAATGTTTCGCTCAGGCCACCAGCTACTGGCGGAATTTCAATATATCCTTCTTTATCAAACTTTTGAGATAACTTAGATACAACCATAAGAGGCCTTCCCCATAAATCAACATAGAGCCCATGAAAATATGAGCTCTTCCATTATAGACTATTTTTTCGGGACTTGTATTCCCCTGAAAAAGAGAATAGAATATCCCCGATATATTTAGAAAACTCTTAATTTTAGAAAAATCTAAACTAATTTGAGAAAAGGAAAGGAACTCATGGCTCGCTCAGAAAAACCTCAGGCATTATCTTCGGCGCTACTCAAAGAACTCCATGCGCTGTTTGATACTGACCACATGCGCACCGACCACGTAGAGCGCAAAATGTACTCTCACGATATCGGAACCATGCCCAAACTTGTCTCGCCTTTTATTCCTAATGGACTTGCGGGCGCCGTTGTTCGACCACAATCCACTGAAGAAGTTCAAAAGCTCATGGCGCTCGCCAATAAATATCACGTTGCGCTTGTACCTCGTGGTATGGCGACAAGCGGTTACGGCGGCGCGCTCCCAACCAAGGGCGCAATCGTTGTTGACCTGACCATGCTTCATGGCGTAAAGAACA
>CALLZE010000156.1 GCA_937858655.1 uncultured Coriobacteriales bacterium | reverse complement strand
TAAAGTATTAAAGTGCAATATGTTACTTTGTATCGGCTGAACTTTGCTGTGCGGCGGTGAGCCACTTACGATTGAGCGATTCGAAGAGAGAGGTTGTTGTGCCACTTTTCATGATTTCATCGATTTTGCCCGAGAGCGTCTTTTTACCTGAAGCTGAAGCAATGCCAAGGGCACTTTTGCCCTCTACGTAATCGACAAGCTTTATCATTGAGCCGCCCGCCTGAGCATATGACCCCACGACACTATCGAGCACGCCATATTTTATGGCTCCCGCTTGAAGGTCCCGTATCAGCTCGCTATCAGTCTTATAGGTTGTAATATTTTCAGCACCGATAACGTCAAGGAGCTTCCAATAACCCACCGAATTTTTTTGCACGCCAACAGGGTATGAGGCAGAAACTTCTGCCATGCTCTCCTCGGTGCTTGAGTTTGTGTAGTAAGCAACGCCACCCTCAGAATAAGGGCCAGATACCGCAACGCCCGAAGTATCCATCGGCGCTGAGAGCACGACATCCACCGTGCCATCATTGAGTTTCTCCTCTATCTGATCGGGATCGACTGCCACAAATTCTGGATACAGACCCAATTGCTCAGCCAAATAATCGGCCACCTCAACGTCATAACCCACATATTCGCCGTCCACCTTGGTAGCATAGGGAGCAAAGCCAAGGTTAACGCCAACCTTCAGTGTTCCCTCTTTGATAATGTCTGGTGTTTTAATTTTTGCCGTACGCGCTGGCTTCGCTTCTTCTTTCTTGCAACTCGCAAGAAGTGGAAGCGCACCGAGCATAACTACTACAAGCAGAACAACGCATAAACGGGAATATTTCTTCATTTTGCTTCTCCCTAAAGAACAATAAAGTGCTTCCGCGGCTGACCTGGTCTTTGACCCCACACTCGCGTACTGGAGGTTTTGCTTGATACTATCTCACTACTAACCCTCTCGCATAAAGCGGTACGACTTACCCCTAAGATGCGCCGTGCTCAATCGACCTCATTCGAGCGCCGAAATTACGTGGATCCTTTTGACCGCATCTGCCTTGGACTAAGGAAACTGCACAGTTTGCGCAGCACCCGCAACCACAGACCCGCGAAAGCAACGTTCATTTTACCACGTACGAGCAACGACCGCGACGCGGACTTCTTGAGCTCCCGCGCCTAAAAACATGCGCGCAATCTCATTGAGCGTTGCGCCCGTTGTCATGACATCATCAATGAGTACAATATCTTTTGCGTATATATGTTGAGCATTACCTTTGAGTGAGAATCCTCCCTCTATAGCAATTTTGCGCTCTTGTTTATTAAGCTTGCGCAAGTCAAAACGTTTCTGGTGCGCGCAAAAAGATTCAAGAGGAAGGCCGAGCGTATCTGCCACTCCTTGGGCAAGCACCTTGCCGTGGTCAAAGCCGCGCCGCCTCAAGGCCCCCTTTGAGGGAGGAACCCACGTAATCACGTCACCCCAAGCGCCAAAACTGCAGCAAATTTTTGCCCCAATGAGCCCACCGAGGTACTGACCGAGTCTGCGCTCGTTCTTATCCTTAAACGTTACGACGGCACGGGAGAGGGGCGGCTCAAAGGGTCCCAGCGCCAAGGCGCGCGAAAAATTGAAGGCTTCATCCCAGCATTCGGTACACACAAGTTCGCCGTAAGGCGCGCCACATTTTTGGCATGAAAACTGTGACGCATACCTATGAATTTTTCTCAGGCAAACATCACAGAGCAGCGGGCCAAAGTCATTGCATGAAGAGCAGCGCGTCGGCGCAATTATCTCAAGAAGATTTTCAAACAAAAGGCATACCCCCACTCGGAAGTATGCCCCGTAGTCATAAAACATATATTAAGTAATTCTTATATGAGGCTTAAAGAAGTTTTGAGCCTAAGCGTGCCGCCGAGTTCCTGAAGCGAGTGATAAAGCGCATGCGCTCTATCTCATCAAGGCTCACCTCACGGCACTCCTCCCTATCACGTTCGAAAATCGCACGATTTCGTAGCGCAATCTCGCGATCATACATCCACACCATAAGCTCCTTATGCAAATACAATGAACGGACGTCTAAGTTCATCGTGCCAACAGCGCTACATTCATCGTCAATGGTGATTGACTTTGCATGAAAAAATCCCGATTCATAAAGGTGGACATGCGCGCCCGCACGGAGTAGCCGCTCAAAATATGAGAATGCCGCATACCAGGCAACCTTTTTATCAGGCACGCCCGTAATCATCAGATGCACTTCGACTCCAGCAAGTGCGGCATTAATAAGCGCATCTTCCATACTCTCGGTAGGAATATAGTACGGCGACTGAACCAGCACATAACGATCGGCCGAACTAATAGCGACCTCATAGGCGCGCGCAGAAGCCCGCCAATAATCTTCAACACCATGGGCCGCAACCTGCGTCAAAACATCTCCTGTGCCCACTTTTTCGAGCGGAAAGAATTTCTCCCGATACAACGATGCCCCATCAACCTCAAACCAGCGCTGACAGAAAAGGTCTTGTAATGCAAATACCGCAGGCCCCTTTAAGCGCATGCCAGTATCACGCCAAGAATCATAGCGTTTTCCGCCATCAATATATTCTTGCCCCAGATTAATCCCGCCGGTATGAGCAACCACGCCATCGACAATGGTTATTTTTCGATGATTGCGATAATTCGCCTGCTTGATAGCTATCATATCGCTAAGCACATATGCACCCGCCGCTTTTAGACGCTTCAAACCCTTTTTGCTGTAAAAAATATTGCCAAAAAAATCATTAAGGATGCGCACCTCAACCCCAGCGGCAAGACGCTCAAGCAATACCTCAACTACCTGATCAGTAAGTTCATCTTCTTCCCAAATAAAATACTGCATATTAATTGTCTCTTGTGCAGCCTGTAGGTCTTCAATAAGATGCGGAAAATACTCCTCGCCGCTCGGCCAGATATCAATATCGCGAGCGAGCAGGGGCGACACATGTGTTTGGGCCCAGATTGCGTGAGCAACTTCATGAGAAACATCGAGACCTTCTTGGGCGTAGAAAGAATCAACTTCAGCGGCATTAAGGGCCCAGATTTCATGCATAAACGGAACGCGTATCGACTCTCGCGCCCTCAGCCATTTGCTCTTTGAGGTAATGCCAGCCCAATCGCGCCCCAAAAAGTAATACAGCACAAGGCCGAACACTGGCAAGAGGGAAAGAATCAAAATCCATGCCAACGTTGATGAGGGATCACGATCCTCGGCAACAAGCGCAATCACGACCACAATCCAGTACAGCGCCAAAAGCGCCGTCAGTATGGCTTGTCCATCAATAGTCACCCGCGCACCCCCTACCGCCTACGCTTTTTGCCGTAAGCGCTACCTTTGCGTGCTTGCGATTTCAACTTGCCCAGCACGTCTTCTTTCGAGTTGTCCTCGATTTCGCTGCGCAGTTTCACAATCTGATCACGCAGTTTCGCGGCGGTTTCAAAATCAAGCTTCTCAGCCGCCTGCGTCATCTCTTCTTCCATGGTTGAAAGAATTGAAAGGGCTCGCTCTTTACCAAGCGCCGCCAATTCTTGCGCTGCGGCCTTCGCGTCGCTCTCTGAGGCGTCTTCGCCCTCGCTAATAAATGAGGAAATATCTGAAATTGCTTTCCGAATTGTCTCTGGCTCGATTCCGTGTTCTTTATTAAAGGCGACCTGCACAGCACGCCTGCGGCGCGTCTCGTCAATTGCGACCTTCATGGAATCTGTCTCACGATCAGCGTACATAATTACCTTGCCCGAAACGTTACGTGCGGCACGGCCGATAGTCTGAATAAGCGAACGATGGTTACGCAAGAATCCTTCTTTATCTGCATCGAGAATTGCGACAAGCGAAACCTCAGGAAGGTCGAGACCCTCGCGCAGCAAGTTGATGCCCACGACAACATCAATAACGCCCTTGCGGAGTTCTCGCAAGATTTCTACACGTTCGAGTGTCCCAATATCACTGTGCAAGTAACGAACCTTCACGCCATGTTCAAAAAGGTAGTCCGTCAAGTCTTCTGCCATTTTTTTCGTCAGCGTCGTAACGAGCACACGCTCATCTTTTGCGGTCGTTTCGTTTATTTCATCAAGAAGGTCATCAATCTGGCCTTTAATAGGACGTACCTCAATTTCGGGGTCAACCAGTCCAGTAGGCCGAATAATCTGCTCAACAACCTGCTCAGCCGATGTCATCTCGTAGTCGCCTGGTGTTGCTGATACGAAAACTTTTTGTGACGTCTTCTTATCAAACTCATCGTAGCGAAGCGGACGATTATCAAGAGCGCTTGGGAGGCGGAATCCATGTTCAACAAGTGTCATTTTGCGCGAACGATCGCCTTCATACATGCCACGAATCTGCGGAACCGTAACGTGCGACTCATCGATAATGGTCAAAAAATCACGCGGAAAATAATCGATGAGCGTATTTGCCGGCTCGCCAGGCTTGCGCCCATCAAGGTGACGCGAGTAGTTTTCAATCCCACTACATGAGCCTATGGTCTCGAGCATCTCGAGGTCATAGGAGGTGCGCATACGCAAGCGCTGTTCTTCCAGCAACTTTCCCTGATCATGGAGTTCTTTGGTTCGCTGTTCGAGTTCTTCTTCGATACTTGTGAGCGCATGCTCCATCTTCTTGCGCTCAGTCACATAATGAGACGCGGGCCAAATGGGTAGCCAGTGAAACACATTGAGCTCTTCGCCGGTAACATGATTAATTTCTGAAATACGCTCGATGTCATCGCCAAAAAACTCGATACGCACAGGAAAGTCGGCATACGGAGGATAGACATCAATCACATCTCCACGTACCCGAAAGGTGCCGCGCGCCAATTCATAGTCGTTGCGGTCATACTGGATAGCAATCAGGTCAGCCAGCATCTGATCGCGATCGTACGGCTGCTCGTCATCAAGCAAAACTGCCATACCGGCATAGTCTTCAGGGGAGCCGATACCGTAAATGCACGATACGCTCGCAACGACAACAACATCACGACGCGAAAGCAAAGCTGCCGTCGCCGCATGTCGCAGCTTCTCAACTTCCTCGTTAATAGACGCGTCTTTTTCGATAAAAGTATCAGTCTGAGGAACATAGGCC
>CALLZE010000155.1 GCA_937858655.1 uncultured Coriobacteriales bacterium | reverse complement strand
GAAAGCAAAACTTATTCTAGGTTCTAATTTGGAAAAATAAGTTTCTAAAATTGGAATGAAGTTTATATCAACCAATCTCCCCATGCCTTCTGGCAGTTCCGCACAGACAACTTCAACAAAAAATGCACATGGAACTAAGGAAAATAACTCTTCTTTGAGCCGCGAATAATCATCCACATTTACCCCTCCATTTATAGTATGAATAATATTGCACTGCACAAAATAAAATGACTGGCACTAATCCTTGGATTATGCCTTTATGTTCCAGAACTTAATATTTAGCGTTTTCGTATAGGATGGCGCAGCACTGTTTTCAATTTTTCAGGAGCAACCCTTTGTGGGTCAGAGATATAAATTTCATGGTGCCTGCGTGTATCACTCATATCAATTTCATAGCCGTTATCGGTCGCGAATTTCTCAAGAGCGGCAACGGTAGTAGGCTCGCTATCGTAAGAACCGATATGCATCGCTTGAACGCATAGCCCTTCAGTAATCTCTTCGAGCCGAGCCCTTGAGACATCAAGATTTGGCTTTTTCTGAGCAAGCGCCTCTTTTGCTGACTGGAAAATCTCTTCACTCACAAAGTCTGGCTGACGAATAACTAGCGTCCATACAAACTTGTTTTTGTCAGCGATCGGCGCGCCGCCTCCCGTAAATTGGCCTTCTACATCCCAATAGCCCTCAAGTGGAGCAACAACATATTCCAATATTGCCTTGTTACCCATCTTGATAGCATATGAAAGTCCGTAGAGAAGCTGAACCGCCGTGTCAAAATCCGCACTCGTATTGGGGTCCCCTGCTCCGTCCACAGCAATAAACTTCATTTCAGGAACGTCGATAATTGAAGGGGTTGTCTTTGGATGGTAGAGCTCTCTATCAGTTTTTTTAAAATCAGTGGACATGACGCACTCATCTCCTTTAGGGTGCTGAATACTGGGAGCATACCCATCTCAGCCCTTTAGTGAATCGCTCGTTTCTTAAAGCTACCTTCCGTAACGTCCGCAACATCTTGAACAGAGATAAAAGCGTGGGGGTCTTGTTCGAGGGCAATAACACGCAGTTTTGAGATTTCAATACGCGTTACAACCGCATAAATGATTTTTCGCGCCTCATTTGAACACCCTGCCTGGCCTTCCCAAGTCATAACACTTCGGCCAAGTCGACATCCTATGAGCTCGGTAATTTCATCGGCCTCTTCAGAAATTATCATCACCGCTTTGGCTTCATCGAAGCCTTCAACAATAATGTCAATTGCTTTGTGCGCAATGAAATACGCAATCATCGAGTAAAGCGCCCTATCCCAACCGAGCGCGAGAGCGGCAAGGCTAAAAATTACGATGTTGATTATCATCACAATCTGCCCGACTGAGAGAAATGAGCGCCGACTCAAAATTATGGCCACAATCTCTGAGCCATCGAGCGATCCACCGCTTCTTAAAATAAATCCGACGCCCACACCGAGAATGATTCCGCCAAAAACGGTGGCCAAAAGGACATCGTCAGTTAAACCAGCGACGGGATGAAGCAAGGAAATGAAGATTGAAAAGGCAGAAATAGAAAACAGCGACGAGATAACAAAGGTCTTCCCAATGTGCCGGTATCCCAAAATCAAAAAGGGCACATTTAAAACAAAAGTGAACAAACCAAGGGGAAGTTTGGAGAGATGACTGCTGATAATCGAAATACCAACAATACCGCCATCAATAATGTTATTGGGCACAAGAAATATTTCGAGACCTACGGCCGCGATGGCCGAACCTAACAATAAGAGTGCAAATTTAATAACAAGGTTTCTTATTTTTTTTAACTTCATTTCGCCTCCAGGCTTTTTCGAAACAGTTAGGGGGTGAACATATATAAGATATAACTTCACCGTAGGAAGATGTTTTGAACCAAGAAAATAAACAAAAAGAGCAGAATTAGACTCTCAAAAGGCCGCGGAAACCCCGAGCAGCATAATAGGATTCTGCCCCATTATGAAAAACGAAAACGGTGTCATATCTGCGCTCGCAAAAGAGTGCTCCCCCAAGCTCCCTGATGGCAGACGGTGTCTCAATCCAGCTGGATGTCTTCAAATCAAATGCATCCAGTTTTTGCAGTTCCCGATAGTGCTCTTCGTTGAGCAACTCAATGCCAAGAAGAGCCGCCATTTCAATCGCGCTATTTTCGGGCTTGTGCTCTTTTCTGGATTCCAGGGCCGCCCGATCATAGCAAAGGCTTCTCCGACCTTTTGGGCTTTCGGCTGAGCAATCAACAAAAATGTACTCACCAGTGCTGACATCAAATGCCACAACATCGGGCTCGCCGCCAGTCTCTTCCATCTTATAGAGAGACCACACCTTTGCTGGACTCGATTCCAATCGAGTCTCAATATTTTCCCAGGACAAATCTTTATGACGTGTTTGATTTTGCGCAAAGCGCGTTTCTAGCGTAGCGAGCAGTATCTTGCGCTGGTCGTTTGATAGTTCATCATTTGCATTTTTCATGATGTACACCTCATCGCTGAAATTCTTGTTAGTAGCAAGATTCTGCTTGTCTGGAATACATACCTTTTGGAGCGGGCGACGGGACTCGAACCCGCAACAACCAGCTTGGGAAGCTGGTGCTCTACCATTGAACTACGCCCGCTTGATTGATTTACTACTCTATTATAAACAAGTTTTTCCTCTATACTGATACACACTGCTGAAAGAGTGGGATACTTGAAAAGGCTTAAAAGGAGGATTCATGATTCACGAAATTTGCCCTTCCGTCTACTCGGTCGGGGTTGTTGATAGTAATGTTCGTATATTTCACGGATACCAAGTTCCGTTTGGCACCACCTACAACTCGTACTTACTCATCGACGGCGAAAACGCCATCCTCGTCGACTTCGTTAAAGTCGCTTTTGCTCAGGAACTGCTCGATAATATCAAGCAAATTCTTGGTGATAAGCCCCTAACTCATATTATTTGTAACCACGTCGAACCTGACCATAGTGGCGCATTGCCAGCAGTGACTGCCGCATATCCACATGCTGAAGTGTACGGCACCAAAGCCTGCGAACGCGAACTTAAAGCTTACTACCCTCATGCAACGTATTCGTTTCACACGGTCACAGCGGGCGACTCGCTCAATACCGGTACTTTCACGTTTTCGTTTATCCCCATGCCGATGGTGCACTGGCCCGATTCGATGAGCACCTATGTATCTGAGATTAAGACGCTCTTTTCGAATGACGCGCTTGGCCAGCATATCGGCACAGGCGACTTCAAAGATAGCGATATTGACACTGAGTTTTTGATGGAACGCGCCGGCGACTACTATGCTAATATCGTGCTTCCCTACGGCATGCAAGTAGACAAACTTTTAGATGCAACCGCTGGGCTCAACATCGAACGAATTTGCCCTTCACACGGTGTAATCCTCGAGTCCCGAATTACTGAAATGATAGCCGCATATAAAAAGTGGGCGGCTGGTACCACTGATGACCAACGGGGAATAATCATTTACGATACGATGTGGGGCACCACCGCAAAACTTGCGCAACAAATTGCGGAAAAGTGGGAAAGCGAAGGGATATCGGCTGAAATTATTAATCTTTCAGACAAGCACTACTCGTATGCCTTGACTCGTCTACTCGAAGCGCGCTTTGTGGCAGTAGGCTCGCCAACGCTCAACAACCAGATGTTGCCAAGCGTTGCCGCATTTTTAACCTACGCGAAGGGCCTGCGTCCTCACAACCACTCAGGTCTCGCCTTCGGGTCTTACGGCTGGAGCGGCGAGTCAGTAAAATATATACAGGCGGAGCTTGAGTCAATGGGCTTCGATATACTTGAATCATACAAAGTGCAATGGAATATAGAAGAATAACAGGAGACCACCATGACCACACCTAACTACTCCATATACTGCGAATCAACTGCAGATATGCCCGAGTCCTTTTTTAAGGACCACGACGTGCGCTATGTGTGCTTTCACTATCTCCTTGATGGCGAGTTGTACCCCGATGACCTTGGGAAGACCATGCCTTTTAAGGAGTTTTATCGTCGCATTGAAGAAGGGGCGATGCCTTCTACCTCTGCGGTAAACGCGGGCGAATATATTGAAGCTTGGACTCCGGCACTAGAGGATGGCAAAGATATTTTGCACATTTCATTCTCATCAGGTCTCTCGTCGTCATATGAAACCGCTGTTGAGACAGGCATCATGCTGAAGGAAAAGTATCCTGACCAGAAAATTGTCGTCATCGATTCACTGGGCGCCTCATCAGGCTACGGCTTACTAGTGTCGCGTGCGGCAGAATTGCGAGACCAAGGCTACACGCTCGAACAACTTGCCCAATGGGTCGAGGACAATCGTCTCGACGTACATCATTGGTTCTTTTCAACCGACCTTTCGAGTTACCTTCGTGGGGGCCGCATTTCACACGCTTCAGCTTTTGTTGGGACGATGCTCAATATTTGTCCTCTGCTGAATATGAACAGTGAAGGAAAACTAATTCCCCAATCAAAAATACGCTCAAAGAAGAAAGCCATTACCGCCATCGTAGAGCGTATGGCAGAACATGCAAAGAACGGCAGTGCCTATGATGGGCTGTGCTATATTTCGAATTCAAATTGTTATGATGACGCGCGTGCTGTCGCAGATTTAATTGAGAAAACATTCCCTGATATTCGCAAGCCAATTCTCATCAATACGGTCGGCACCGTTGTTGGCGCGCACACGGGCCCAGGAACTGTCGCACTCTTCTTCGAGGGCGATAAGCGTACCCATTAATTTATGAGCACAAAATAAACGTCTGACGACGGGGCGTTTTGATAAGGCCTTCCGCAACCATATTCGAAATTTCTCGCGAAAGAGCGCTCCGGTCGCAGCGTAAATATGCGGCCAGCTCTTCACGGGCAAAGGGAATCTCAAACTCACTGTCGCGCTCGTCATGTGAAATGCTGCGCAAGAAATACCAGAGTTTATCTCGCAGCGTTTTTTGCGTCAGAACCTCGAGTTGCTGAGCCTGGTGATTATTGTGGGTTGCCACAACTTTCAGCAAGTTTTGAATGAGCCTCGCATGAAATTGACAAGCACTCGAACACGTCGTTACAACACGCTGATATTTCACGACAAGCACCTTAGTATCCGTGCGAGCCTCGAGTCCAAGATCGCTCGTTTTTTGACGCGCGCATACGGTCGTGTCGCCAAAGCAATCACCGATAGCCAGATCACCTCGAATAAAACGATTGCCATCGAGATCATACTGAACAATATGCGACTGGCCCTCAAGCATAATCACCAAAGAATCAAGTGGCTGGCCAGGGCTAACCAGCAAATTGCCTTTTTCAAATGTTTTGACCTGCGCCCCAAGACATGCCAGCATCGCACGTATCTCTTGAATAGAAATGCCAGAGAACAGTTCCGTATCCACCAACAACCCCAAATATTCATCGGTGAGGGCGTGAAGCGTTCGCTCTTTAGCAGTTATGATTTCCATTAAAATTTCCTTAAAATTATTTCCAAAATGTTGCACAGGCAACATTCTAACATAGATACTGGGTATATAGTTTCCTCATCTAACCTCTAGCCTAATGGCCTTGATGATGGGAGTTATCATGTCAGACGAAATGTTTTGTTTTCAGTGTGAGCAAACCGCGGGCGGGCACGGCTGCACGACCCGTGGAGTATGCGGCAAATCAGCAATGAGCGCGCACTTGCAAGATCACATTACCGAGGCGCTTGTACGCCTTTCCTGCTGCGTAAAAGACCGCAAGGCAAACGAAAATGAAATCGATCTTCTTTTGGATGGCCTTTTCGCCACCATCACAAACGTTGATTTCGATGATGTGAGCCTTCAGGACTTTCTTGACAAGATTGATGCTGCAGTAGCCTCAGGCGGCGAACTCAAGCCTGAGTGTAAAGCAGCTCAATTTACCTGTACCAAGAACATTTGGGAAGCGCCAGAAGACCTGCGCTCGCTCAAATCTCTCATTCTGTTTGGCATTCGTGGTATTGCCGCATATGAGTATCACGCTCGTATCCTCGGCTCAACAAATACTGAGGTTATTACCTTCCTTTTCGATGCTTTGCGCGCCCTTGCCCGCAGCACCGACGCAGAAGAACTAACGAATATGGTATTTGAAACGGGCATGATTAATCTCAAAGCCATGGAAGATCTCAATGTGGCTCATATTGACCATTACGGCAAGCCTCGTCCTATTGAAGTATCTCTCGAAGTGCAGCCTGGACCCTTCATCGTAATTTCGGGCCACGACCTTCACGATCTTGAACTTTTGCTTGAACAAACACGTGACAAAGGCGTTGATATTTATACGCATGGCGAGATGCTCCCTGCCCATGGCTATCCACTGTTTGCTTCATATCCCAACTTTAAGGGTCACTTCGGAACCGCATGGCAAAACCAGCAAAAAGAGTTTGCGGGTGTCCCTGGAGCGTTTCTCTTTACCACCAACTGCATCATGCCCGTTAAGGACACCTATGCAGACCGCGTCTTTACTACAGGTGTAGTAAATTACCCCGGAACGGTTCACATCGGCGAAGACAAAGACTTTGCTCCCGTCATTGAACGCGCTCTCGAACTTGGCGGATACAGTGAACCCCAACAGTTCACCGGCATCAATGGAGGAACAAGTGTCATGACGGGATTCGGCCATGATGCCGTTCTCTCTCACGCCGGAACCATTATTGAGGGAGTTAAGTCTGGCGCCATTAAGCACTTCTTGCTCGTCGGCGGTTGCGATGGAGCAAAGCCCGGACGCAACTACTACACCGAAATTGTTAAAGATGCTCCCGAGGGCACCATTGTTCTCACCCTTGCCTGCGGAAAGTTCCGGTTCAACGACCTCAATATTGGTGAGATTGCGGGACTCCCTCGCATCATGGATATCGGCCAGTGCAACGATGCTTATAGCGCCATCAAAATTGCTCTCGCATTGGCTGACGCTTTTGAGTGTGGCGTAAATGAGCTGCCGCTCTCGATTGTACTTTCTTGGTACGAGCAAAAAGCCGTATCGGTTCTTCTCACCTTGCTTGCGCTCGGCATTACTGACATTCGCGTGGGACCAACACTGCCCGCATTCATTTCACCCGCTGTTCTCGATTTGCTTGTCGAGAAGTTCAAGCTTGCGCCCATTACTACCCCCGAAGAGGATCTCAAGACCTTGATTGGCTAGTAAGCAATCATCTTCACTTACGCAAATCAATGCAGGAAAGCCCGAAGCGCATGCCTCGGGCTTTCCTTTTTCTCCACAGAAGTGGAGTCCCCCCCTCAAGAAAAGCCCCCTCGAAAGACCTCCCCCAGTACTTTCACCTCGACTTTTCTTACCTCGAGAAACAGTGTAGTTGGTACGTTAGACATGGCTTTTTGAGCAGAACGAACACTCGTTCGCTGAACTCTTTTCCTTGTCTTGCTTGTTTCATTATTAAAAGCCACCAAAATGCCCCTCCTAAGAGGGGCATTTACTATCGGAATTTAGACGGTTGTTTGTTGCCTAATAGTGACCATCACTCTCTTGGTTTGGTTCAATACGCCCTGCATACGTTTTATAAATGAGCGCAGTATAAAAGAGAACCAGCGGAACGCCAATAGCCGCAATGATGAGCATCACAAGAAGTGTTAGATTGCTCGAAGAACTCCCGACAACTGAGAGACTTTTTGTTGCGTCATACGCTCCGTTGTTGAGTGCAGGCAACATGTTGGGGAAGATCGAGCCTGCCCAAACCAAAACCGCACCTATGCCTGCGAACGCCGAACCGAGAAGGGTAAAAAAATCGCATTTTGTGCAGGGCTCAGATGCCTTTGAACTTTTAGCTCCATAGACCATAGAGATGACGATGCCCAAAACTGCAACTAAAGCTCCGGCAAGCGCAAGAGGTGACTTGCTGCCCGTTTCAAACGCATGCGAAGCGAGCATAGGAGCGAGCACTGTCGTAATCACAAATGAGATTACGAGCGCAAGCGTCGCACGTTTGCGAACGTTCATTACGCGCTTGTGCAGAGGGCCGACGGTCTTAAGTGAGAGCCATGAAGCACCGTGCCAAACGATCCAGCAAAATCCCGTTACTCCCACGAGAAGAGCGAAAGGATTGAGCAGCGTAAAGAAAGTGCCCGCGTACTCACCAGCACTATCGAGGGGAACGCCACGAATAACATTACCGGCAGCTACCCCCACGAGCAAAGACGCGATGGCTGAAGCTGCGAAAAACGAACCATCCCAAAAACGAGACCAAGCGGGGTCTATCGAGCGAAACTCCAGAGCTGCCGCGCGCAGTATCAAGCAAAACAAAACCAGCATGAGCGCAAGATAGAAGCCAGAAAATACTGTTGCATATACCGCAGGGAATGCCGCGAAGAGAGCGCCGCCGGCCGTGAGCAACCATACCTCATTGCCATCCCACACAGGGCCGATTGAACGAAGTAAAACCCTCTTATCTTCTTCGGTCTTTGCCAAGAACGGGTAGAGAATGCCCGTTCCCAAATCAAAACCATCCATGACAATATAGCCAATAATCAAAACCGCGATGAGTGCAAACCAAATATATGCCAACATTATGCCACCTCACCTTGCGTCGAGGTTTCCTCCGTTGCTTCGAGGGCAAGCTGCGGCCCCTTCTTTATCATTTTTGAAACCACGCGAGCCCATGCAACATAAATGAGTGTATAGAGAGCAGTAAACCCTATCAGTGTTATCAGAATTTGAGATGCGGGCACTGTCACCGAAACCGCATCGCGCGTGAGCAAAAGATTATAGACAGTCCACGGTTGACGTCCAATTTCCGCAGCCGACCAACCGAATTGAATGGCTAACATAGGCACCAGCGGCGTCCACATCAAAAATTTTAAAAACTTCTTGCGGTGTCCAAGATCATCTTTACGATTCCACATCCATGCAAAAAACGCGGCAATGAGCATAACAGGAAAGAGCAGTATCATGCCCCGATAAATTTGAAACGTAAGTTGGAGAGGCGGAAGCCCGCCATCTGGAATACCGGCCTTTGCCGCCTTTGCGCGAATTTCTTTGATGCCGGGGTATACCGTCTTCGTGTTGAAATCGGCCATATAACTAATGCCATTGGGGATAGCGAGCACATAGGACTTTTCGTTTTTGGTGTCGATCCAACCAATAATGCCAAGATTGATGGGCCCTGATTCCCACTGCCCTTCAAGAGCTGCAATTTTCGCTGGTTGAGTGCGCAAAGTTGACACCGCTTGCAAGTGACCGAGGGGCGCCATAGCGATCGAGGCAATGAGCGCGAGACTTGCTCCCACAGCCATGGTCCGCTTCGCGAACTTCGTATGGCGATCATGATAGAGATAATAAGCAGCAATGCCTACGGCCATAAAACCGCCCATAATGAGAATGGCATCGACCGTATGAAGGTAGCGTGGAATGGTCGTGTGGTTAAACGCAGCCGCAAAAAAGTCCGTGAGCACGGCTTTTTCTCCCGTTGCGGTCTTAATTACTTTGTAGCCAGCAGGCGACTGCATCCACGAGTCCGCGATAATAATCCAGAACGCACTGAGGAGTGAACCCAACCACACTAGCCACGTCGAAATATAAAAGAAGCGCTTGCTCACACGCTTGCGTCCGAAGATGAGAACGGCCAAAAAGGTTGACTCGAGAAAGAAACTAAATAGCGCCTCCGCGGCAAGAGGGGCACCAAAAATATCACCGACGAAGCGGCTAAACGATGCCCAGTTGGTGCCGAAAGCAAACTCCATCGTAATGCCTGTCGCAACACCAACCGCAAAGGTTGCGGTAAAGATCTTTATCCAAAAATCTGAAGCTGCCCGATCTTCGGGATCGTTTGTCTTGCGATAACGACGCTCTGCCATAACCAATATCGCGCCAATGCCAATTGACAAAGGTACGAAGAGAAAGTGGTAGATAATCGTAACCGCAAACTGGATGCGCGCAAGAAGAGTTGCGTCCATACGGTTCCACCTTTCCTTTCTTGTTTGCACTCCGCTCATTTTCTTAGCGCTAAAGCGAAGTTCTTACCAATAGAAATATCTCTTTTAATGATACTAAATAAGTATCATATTCAATCGCTCATTATGATACTCTTCTGGCAATAATATGCAACATAATTTTTTATGGTTCTTAGAAGCAAGCAAAGACGTTGCCCAAGCATACTGTGCAAACAAAAAAGCGCAAGGTTTCCCTTGCGCTCATATGCTTCAAGATTATATTGTGCTTCCCCCATCACGCATACGCCTCTATTCGTAACGCAATGCCTCAATTGGATCGAGTTTTGAAGCCTTATAGGCTGGATATACTCCAAAGAATACACCAATTCCTGCGCTAAAGAAAAACGCAACAAGAACAGACCACAAGGTAACTTTAGTTGCTAGTACAAAACTTATAAGCCACGCGCCAAGCGCGCCAAAAGCTATACCAAGGCCGCCTCCCAAAATTGAAAGTACCAAGGCCTCGATGACAAACTGAAGCAAAATGTCGTAGGTGCGCGCACCCACCGCTTTGCGGATGCCGATTTCTCGCGTACGCTCAGAAACAGAAACGAGCATGATATTCATAATGCCAATGCCGCCGACGAGCAGCGAAATTGAAGCAATTCCTGCAAGCATGTAGGTCATAGTGTTCACAAGAATATCAACCATACCAAGTATTTGATCTTGCGTCATGCTCGAAAACTCTGATCCGTATTTTGGACGCATCGCCAATTTAATTTGTGTCTGCGTCAGGGTAATATCTTCGGCTGATTGTGCTGATACCCCAATCATCGATAAATCCTTCGAACTCACGAGACGCTCGCCCGTTGTATAAGGAATCTGAACGGCAGAATCCGTTGAGGAGCCCGTTGCTCCGCCTCCTGTCTCCGCCGCCACACCGATGACGCGGAAATTTTGGCCATCAACACGAACCAAGCGCCCAAGCGCGTTGCCTGTGGGAAAGAGTTTCGTTGCAAGGCTGTGACCCAGCACAATGACACGACTTGCGCCCGTTACTTCAGCACGGTTGTACATGCGACCGGCGCTTAAATCTGTTTTCATCACGCTCGAAATATTTGCGTCTGACGCCATGAACGATGCTTGAGCAGTTTCGTGCCCATTGGTGAGCGTCACGCCACCTTCAACAAATGGTATCGCTATGGCTCGTGTAAGTTTCGAGTTGAGGAGCTCAACATCTTGATACGTGAACTTTGTGCTTCCCACACCCATGGGAGATGATGAAGCCGTCATTTGGCCGGAGCCGCTCATCATTTGCTCATAGTTGCCAGGCATAACGTATATCAGATTCGAACCAAGCGAGTTGAACTGGCCCAAAACGTCGTCACGAACTCCCGTTCCAATTGATACGAGCAATATCACACTTGAAACACCAATAATGACACCGAGCATAGTGAGAATGGCGCGTGCCTTGTTTGCGTTCAGCGCTCGCAAAGCAATCTTAAAGGATTCTTTAAGATTCATTTTCGCTCACCGCCTCAGCATCCTGAGTTAACTGCATCTTGCGCAACTCCGCCACAGCATCAATGCGCTCGCCATCTTTGTTGAAGTAATCTTGAGTGATTTTTCCATCCGCAATACGCACAACACGCGCGGCATGCAATGCCACATGCGCGTCATGCGTAACCAAAACAATGGTGACTCCTGACTTATGAAGTTCCTGCAAGAAGGCCATGACTTCGATGCCTGATTTGGAGTCAAGATTTCCGGTTGGCTCATCCGCCAGAATGATGGAAGGTTCAGTTACAAGCGCTCGCGCAATGGCGACGCGCTGCTGTTGACCTCCCGAAAGTTGATTGGGCATATGATCGAGGCGCTCCCCAAGGCCAACGCGCTTGAGGGCCTCGATTGCTCGCTCTTTGCGTTCCGTTGCTGATACTCCTGCATAAATCAGGGGAAGTTCAACGTTTTCAATTGCTGTCGTACGCGCAAGCAAATTGAATGCCTGAAAAACAAAGCCAATCTCTTTATTGCGCACTCGGGCAAGTTCGTTTTCGGCCATCTTTGTTACGTCAGTACCCCCAACAAGAACTTCGCCACTCGTCGGATGGTCAAGAAGACCAATCGAATGCATGAGTGTAGATTTTCCTGAGCCCGAGGGACCAATAATCGCTATAAAATCGCCTTTGCGAATTTGTAGCGAAACACCATCAAGCGCGTGGACGACAATATCGTCGCCCACCTGATAGGTTTTTTGAACGTCGCGCACTTCAAGCACAACATCGCCGGCACGTTCACGTTCCACGGCATCCACCGCGGCATATTGAGATACAGCAGACTCTGCCATAAGCGCCTACTTAGAATTAGATTTTGAAGAAGAAACCTTTACCGAAAGTCCATCACTCAGGGGCGTGCTACCCGCAAGGGCAACACTGTCGCCTTCTTTGACCCCATCTAAAATTTCAACTGAAGTGTCAGTGGTCGTCCCTGCAGTAACCGTGGTCTTGACCAACTTATCGCTCTTGACGACATAAACGTAGTCCTTGCCACCCTCTGAGAACAAAGCCTCAATGGGAACGGTGACTGCTGAAGCAACATTCTCGACCTCAATGGTGCTGTCACCCTTCATGCCGAGTTTCAACGCTGACTCACCTTGATCAAGAGACATCTCAACAAGGAACACCGTACCACCGGTAGTCGTTGTTTGAGCGACATCACCAATGCTCAAAACTTGGCCTTTAAACGTTTTTCCATAAAAAGCATCAAGCGTTACTTCGACGTTTTGACCTACTTTTACTTTCTCGATATCGGCTTCGTCAACTTCAACGGTAAAGCTGAGCTCTTTGTCGTCCACAATCGAAAATGCTGGAGAGCCTTGTGCAAGAGCAGACCCTTTGGAAGGCGAGTTGTCATTACTCTTTGCCGTCGCGCTTGTTGAGGCAGTTGCGGCAGCCAAGGCCGATGCCGAACCAGCAGTCGGGTACATTAATGTACCGCTCGCGGGTGCGGTTAACGTCGCCTTATCAAGTGCCTTTTGTGCCAAATCAACTGATTTCTGAGCCGCAGAGACACCCTTTCGAGCAGATTTTTGCGCACCGCTCGTTGGCGTTGCTTTTGCCTGGGCATAGCCCAATTTTGCTTGCGCGAGCGCAGACTTAGCTTGAGCGCTTGCAACTTTCGCAGAGGTGTAGGCAGACTTTGCCGTTGGATTAGTTTTCGCGGCGTTATAGGCAGCTTTTGCCGCGGACTCTGCAGATTTGGCCGCATCATAGGCTTCTTGCGCCGCGCTTACTCCCGCCTTTGCTGCCTTCACACTTTGAATTTTTGTGGTTGCTGAAAAGTTTGCCTGCTCAAGGCCAGATTGCGCCTGAGCAAGGGCGGACTGTGCGGAAGCAAGTTGCGCGTCAAGCGCATCGGTCTGCAACTTTAATATCTTGTCGCCTTTTTCAACCTGAGCTCCATCTTTGACATACACTTTGTCAATGAGTCCTGAACTCTCAGGATAGACATCTACCTTTGTTCCCGCAGTCACCTTGCCCGAGCCGAGCACCGTTACGGCAAGTGACTCAGTGCGTACTTGTGCAGTTTCAACTTTCGTGCCGGCATTCTTTGCCATGAAAAAGCCCACAAGAGCAATAACAACGACAAGGCCGATAATAACTCCAGTAATTATTTTTGCTTTTTTAGACACGATGCCTCCACTATAACGGGAAGTGCTCACAAACTCCGCTTAAAACTTAATTGCAATCCTTTTGAATTTCACTTCAAAAGGAAAATACCCATCTTTAGAGCGTACCAAATAATCGATCGCCAGCGTCGCCCAGTCCAGGATTGATGTAGGCCTTTGGAGTAAGTTCTTCATCAAATGAAGCCGCAAAGATTTCGATATCAGGATGATTTTCGAGCAAGCGTGCCACACCTTGGCGAGCAGCGACAATGCACATGAGTTTAATATTCTTCGCACCCTTATCCTTCACGAACTCAACAGCCGCTTCGGCAGATCCGCCCGTAGCGAGCATAGGATCGAGCAAAACCGTGTCGCGCTCAGAGATATCCTTAGGATAATTTGAATAGTAAGGAACAGGCAAGAACGTCTCTTCATCTCGATACATTCCCAAATGGCCCACTTTGCAGTCAGGCATTAGTTGCATAAAGCCCTCAACCATACCAAGACCAGCACGCAAAATAGGGATGATAACTGGCTCTGGATTTGCAAGTTCTTGGCAACGTGCCACAGCAACAGGAGTCTTAACATCAACGGGGCGTAAGGGCAAGCTGCGCGTCGCCTCATAACCAACAAGCATGGTAAGTTCGGTAACAAGCTCGCGGAACTGTTTGGTCGTCGTTTTTTCATCACGCAAAATCGCCATTTTGGCCTGAACTAAAGGATGCTCGACAACGGTTAGATGCTCGAATCCGTAGTTTTTGTTGGTTGATTCACACATGGTGCTTATCTCCTTATGTTTAGAAAAAGCGCCCCTGATATGAGGCGCTTTCTATACTATCTTTTCTTCGCTTTATTATCCACTCTATTCACTTTTCGGAAGGCTAGCTTCTTCATCATGAGGCAAGATTGCATTGACCAAAACGCCAAAAACAACTGCAAGGAAGAGACCTGACATTGTCAGGTGCATGCCGCTGCCAATCGGAATCATGATGCCGCCAAGAGCGCCAACGCCCAAACCAATAACCAAAATTATTCCAACAATCGTGAGATTGCGTGAATGGGTGAAATCAAGGTTTGCTTCTGCGAGAGTACGAATACCAATAGCAGCAATCATACCGAAGAGCATAATTTCAACGCCGCCCTTAACAGGACCAGGAATTGTTTGCAAGATTGCGCCAAATTTTCCGACAAAACCAAGAACAAGAGCAAAGATTGCTGCAATTCTCAACAACTGAGGATTGTAGTTTTTCGTCGTAGCAAGAACACCGGTGTTCTCAGCATAAGTTGTCTCGGGAGGTCCGCCAACAAAGCCTGCAAAAATTGTCGCGAGACCATCGCCGGCGAGCGTGCGATGCAAGCCAGGATCTTTGATGAAGTCTTGACCAACTACCGCGCCGTTGGTGGTGATATCGCCGATATGCTCCATGAAGGTTACGATTGCGATTGGAGCAATAGAGAGAATGGCGCCCCAGTGGAACTGAGGAAGTGTAAAGAACCCAACACCATTAGCGTCTTTAGTAACAAAAGGAATGTTAATCCATGCTGCCTGACCAATTGAACTCAAGTCTAGTGAATAGAGGCCAAGCGCATTTAAAATGATGCACAGAATATAGCCTGCGGCAATTCCAATCAAAATAGGAACAAGCTTAAAGAACCCTTTTTGTATGTAGTTGCATAAAATGACTACCGCAAGCGTGAAGAGCGCTATGAAGATATTCATATAGGTTGCTGAAGATAGTGGAGCAGAAAAATCTGCCCATCCCGACGCATCATTTATTGCGGTTGACGCAAGATTGATACCAATAATAATGATGACGGGGCCGGTTACAACAGGTGGGAACAAACGCTTTACGCGATTCGGACCAATCGCATACACCAAAAGCGCGAACAACAGGTACACAAAACCTGCAACAAAAATTCCGCCTTGAGCAATGGGGACCTGTGATGGATTCACGTGCCCACTCTTCATGGTGATTGCCGCAATAGCAGGGATGAAAGCAAAACTCGACCCAAGGAAAACGGGAACCTTGAATTTTGTGCTGGCATGGAACATCAAAGTTCCAATACCCGCGGTTACTAGTGCTGTTGAGGCATTTAGGCCTGTTAGCAGTGGAACCAAAACCGTTGCGCCAAACATAGCAAACAAGTGCTGAAGACTTAAAAGGTAGTCTTTGCCCGTTAACTTATGTTTCGCATAGTTCGTTTTTGGTGGCGTATCGACTGCGCCGCTCATACAACCCTCCAATTTCTATCTTTAGCGCTTCCCATGAAGCGCTTTTTCACAAATGATCCCCCGCACAAACTTTAACTAGTATACCTAAAGAAAGTTTAACAATGTATTAAGTTCTTCCGGCGTGGACACAATATATGATGGCTCTTCTGCTTTGAGTATGTCTGGTTCAAACATTCCGTACTCCACTGCAACGCTCAACATCCCCGCTGCATGGCTGGCTCGAATATCATAGGGAGAGTCGCCAATATACAGGCAATCAATGGGGCGGAGCTTCTTTTGATGCTTTGAGCTCAGAATATCCATCACTTTCAGTAGCGGTTCTGGTTTCGGCTTCGGTTCCTTCACATCATCAGAGCCGATGAGCGTATCAAAATACCGATACAAGTCAAAATAACTGAGGTCTGAAATTGCCGATTCGCGACGCTTTGATGTTGCGACGCCAAGCGGAATTTTACGCTCAGACAGTTCACAGACAAATGACTCGATACCGTCAAATGGGCGAATATACTCATCCCTAATCTCGGCACAATAAACACGATAGGTACTCAACAAAATCTCAGTCAAATGATCAACCGAAGAAACGGCGCAATAAGTTTCCTTACGTTCGCCAAAATATTTCTGCGCAAAATGATTCATTTGCTGTGAGAGAGGAATACCAACAAGCGCCGTCAATTCTTCTAGCGGCAAATCCTCATGAAACACCTCGCCGATGGTGTGACGAAACGATTCAGTAATGAGCGGCCCCGTGTTAACCAAAGTACCATCGAGGTCAAAAATAACCGCTTGAATACTCGCTTCTCGCCCTTGCACAAAAGAGGAGCCCCCCAAGGGGAGCTCCTCAAAATTACTCCGCATCTTCATCGTCGAAATCTTCACCAAGTAGTTCTTCTGCCTCGTCCTCAATGAAGTTTGAAGCATCCTCGCCTTGCATTGGACCACTCTTCTCCTCGCCCTCATCGAGCATTTCAAGAAGTGATCCCTGGTTTGGATCTGCTGGTGCCTTTGACTTCTTCTTTTTCTGACCAGCCACACGCGCTATTGCGGTAACACGATCGCTTCCAGCAACATTCATGACCTTTACGCCTTGAGTAGAACGACCCAATGACGAAATATCTGTTGCCTTTACACGTATGACAACGCCTTCCTCAGAAATGAGCATGAGTTCATGCGTTGGGCCAACAATCTTCATGCCACTTAGTGGGCCCTTCTTGTCGGTTACAAGAATTGTCTTAACTCCTTGTCCGCCACGATGATGAATCGGATACTCACTTATTGGCGTACGTTTGCCATAGCCGCGTTCCGTAACAACAAAGAGTTCACTGCCTTCAGGCGCGATTTCCATACCAAGCACGCGATCGCCATCCTTGATATTCATGCCCTTAACGCCACGCGTATCGCGACCCATCGGTCGAGCCTCAGCCTCGTCCCACATAATAGCCTTGCCTGAAGCGGAAACCATAATAACGTTTTCGCCCGTCTTGACTCGGCGAACAGAAATGAGCTCATCGTCACTGCTCAAGTGAATTGCAATCAATCCGTCGCGACGTGAACGGTCGTATGCTTGAATGGCTGTCTTCTTCACCATTCCCTTGGTGGTCGCGAATAACAAAAACTCATCATCGGGGAATGTCTTGGTGTTAATTACTGCAGCAATCTGCTCATCTTGCTCAAATGGAAGAAGATTTACTACCGCAGTTCCTCGCGCATGGCGCGATCCGACAGGCAACTCATGAACCTTCAAGCGATACACTTTGCCCTTGGTTGAGAAGAAGAGCACATAATCATGCGTTGAAGCAATGAAGAGATGCTCAACAAAGTCATTATCTTTGAGATTGACGCCTGCGACTCCCTTACCGCCACGCTTTTGCTGACGATAGGTCGCCACAGGAAGACGCTTTACATAACCAGCCTTCGTGATGGTAACAACCATGTCCTCCTCAGCGATAAGATCTTCAACATCAAGATCTTTTGCTGCACCAGTGATTTCCGTACGGCGCTTATCGCCAAACTTCTCACGAACTTCTTGAAGTTCTTCTTTGATAATGCCAAGAACAAGTTGGACATCTCCAAGAACTTTTTCGTACCACTCAATCTTTTCTTTTAGAGCGGTCAGTTCTTCAATAATTTTTCCACGCTCAAGTCCAGTCAAACGACGCAGACGCATTTCGAGAATTGCATCCGTTTGAACTTCGGTTAAGCCGAAGCGCTCGATCAAGCGCTCTTTAGCTTCTTGATCTGTCTGGCTACCACGAATGATTTTGATTACTTCATCGATATTATCAAGCGCAATTACGAGGCCTTCCAAAATATGAGCACGCTCTTTTGCTTTGCGAAGTTCATATTTTGTACGGCGCGTAATAACATCTTTCTGATGCTCGACGTAGTGATAGAGCACTTCTTTTAAGCTCAAGACATGAGGCACGCCATCAACAAGCGCAAGCGTGATGACACCAAAGCCCGTTTGAAGTTGCGTGTGTTTAAATAACTTATTTAAAACAACCTGTGGAATTGCGTTGGTTTTTAATTCAATAACAACGCGCATTCCCTTACGGTCCGACTCATCGCGCAAGTCGCTGATTTCTGTAAGTTTTTTCTCATGGACAAGCTCCGCAATCTTCGCAACCAAGCGAGATTTATTGACCATGTAAGGAATCTCGGTTACAACAATGCGCGAACGACCCGTGCTCGTGTTTTCGATATGAGCTTTTCCGCGGATTGTGATGGAACCACGACCCGTTTCATAAGCATCACGAATGCCCTGATAACCCATAATCATTCCGCCCGTAGGGAAGTCTGGACCAGGAATAAACTGCATCAGCTCTTCGGTCGTAATATCTGGATTATCAATCAGCGCATCGACACCATCAATAACCTCGCCGAGATTATGAGGCGGAATATTAGTAGCCATACCAACCGCAATACCCTGTGAACCGTTTACCAATAAGTTTGGAAAACGTGCAGGTAAAACTAGAGGTTCCTGCAACGACTCATCGTAGTTTGGCCCAAAGTCTACGGTCTCTTTATCAAGGTCGCGGAGCAACTCCATCGCAACTTTCTGTAAGCGAGACTCGGTATAACGCATAGCCGCCGCTGAGTCACCATCGATTGAACCAAAGTTTCCATGGCCATCAACGAGTGGCGTGCGCATTGAAAAGTCTTGAGCCATACGAACCATCGTGTCGTATACCGCGGTATCACCATGAGGATGGTACTTACCGATTACTTCACCGACGGTCCAAGCGGACTTTTTGTAAGGACGCGTTGGAGTCAAGCCCGATTCATTCATTGCGTAAAGTACGCGGCGATGAACTGGCTTGAGGCCGTCGCGCACGTCTGGAAGCGCACGCGCTACAATAACCGACATCGAGTACTCAAGGAAAGAACTACGCATTTCCTTATGAAGCTCAATAGGAACAGTACGTGTGCCACTTGTATCTATGCTGAGATTTTCGTCTGACACGTTTTACTCCTTAAATATCGAGGAAACGAACGTCTTTTGCGTGCGTTTGAATGAATTCTTTACGAGGTTCTACCTGGTCGCCCATAAGATCCGACACCGCTTGCTCCGCAGCAATCGCATCATCAATTGTTACTTGAAGGAGCGTGCGCACCGAAGGGTCCATCGTGGTTTCCCACAACTGCTCGGGGTTCATTTCTCCCAAACCTTTATAGCGCTGAATATTATATTTTTGTCCCTCTGGCAATTTTTTCAATTCGTCTTGCATCTCTTCGTCAGAGTAAGCGTATTGGTGCTTGCGCCCAGAGCTGATTTTATAGAGCGGCGGCTGTGCAATATAAATATAGCCAGCCTCGATTGCCTGAGGCATGTAGCGATAGAAGAAGGTCAAAATTAGGCAACGGATGTGAGCGCCATCAACATCAGCATCGGTCATGATAATTGCCTTATGATAGCGAGCTCCGCCCAAATCAAACTCATCACCAATACCGGTACCCATTGCGGTAATCATTGCCTGGATTTCTTGGCTTGAAAGTGACTTGTTGAGACCAGCGCGCTCAACATTCAAAATCTTACCGCGAAGCGGCAAAATAGCTTGGAACGAACGATCACGTGCCATCTTTGCTGATCCGCCTGCCGAGTCACCCTCAACGAGATAAATTTCACAAAGTGAAGCATCCTTGAGAGAGCAGTCTGCGAGTTTTCCAGGAAGTGAAGAGCCCTCAAGAAGACCCTTTCGACGCGTGAGGTCACGAGCTTTTCGCGCAGCTGCTCGAGCCTTTGCTGCTTGTGTTGCCTTTGTCACAATAATGCGCGCCTGGCGAGGATTCTCTTCCAAAAACTCTGCAAGCCCCTGTGTCACGATTGATTGCACAAATCCACGCATTTCCGTATTTCCGAGTTTTGTCTTCGTTTGGCCCTCAAATTGCGGATCATGCAATTTAACTGAGAGGACCGCAGTTAGACCCTCGCGGATATCATCTCCCGTGAGATTTGTATCCTTTTCTTTAATGATATTTTGGCGACGCGCATAATCATTAATCGTACGAGTGAGCGCATTTTTAAAACCATCAAGGTGAGTACCACCTTCATGCGTATGAATATTATTTGCAAACGCTAGCGTATTATCGGCATAGGAAGTATTCCATTGCAGTGCTACTTCCACACTTCCCTCTTGGCCCTCAGCTTCAAAATAAATTGGTTTGCTGTGAACTGTTTCTTTGCCCTGGCTGAGATACTTTACAAAGTCAACAATACCGCCCGCATAGCGGAATTCATCTTTTCTTGGTTCAAGTTCGCGCATATCCGTTAAAGTAATTTTTAGATTTTTGTTCAAAAACGCAGTTTCGCGCATGCGAGTCTGTAAAACCTCATAGTCATACACGGTTGTCTCAAAGATATCGGGATCAGCCCAGAAAGTAACCTTTGTACCCGTGGTTTTACTGCTGGTACTTTTTTCCTCAAGCTTTGTTGTTGGCTTACCGTATTCGTAACGCTGAAAATACAATTTTCCGTCACGTTTTACTTCAACTTCAACTTTATAAGAAAGCGCATTAACAACAGAAACACCTACGCCATGGAGTCCACCTGACACTTTGTAACCATTGCCGCCAAATTTTCCACCAGCATGCAAAACCGTCATAACGACTTCAAGCGTTGGTTTTTTGAGTTTTGGGTGCTTATCGACAGGTATTCCACGACCATTGTCGGTGACCGTAATAGAATTATCGGGATTTATTACAACATCAATATTGGTACAGTAACCAGCCAATGCTTCGTCAACTGAGTTATCTACTACCTCATAAACAAGATGATGAAGACCTTTTGGACCAGTTGAACCAATGTACATACCTGGTCGCTTGCGAACAGCTTCAAGACCTTCAAGAACTTGAATATCTTTACCTGAGTATTCAGATTTCTTGTTTGCCACGAGTACTCCTTTTGATATTCGGGATTGATAGTATCTTTGATACTATATGCCAGCCCTCAGACACGACAAATGAGCAAAAGATACTAAAAAACGGTTATAAAACCGTATTTAATTTTACCATAAATAGATATTTTATTGGCTAATTAAGCCATGTAATCAAATCTCAGCGTGTTTTAAAAGAATTTATATGAAAACTTATAGTTTTCCTTAAAAGTAGTGCCCAATTTCGCTCACATTGAGATTTAGCTCAATTTTTTTCTTCTTTTTACCTCAACGCGCACCGTAGAAATTGAGGAATCATTAAGCGCCTCTTTTAATTTTTCTACATACATCGATTCAAGCATTCGAATATTATTTGCCCACGCTGCATTATCGACCCACACAATAATCATTTTGCCTCTACGAAACAGCGAAATAGTATGCTCGACTGTGCTTGGTCCTGTAATATCTGCCCACGCACGATTGAGGGATGTTTGGACCTGCGTGTGCTCCCCCGTAGGATCGATTTCATGCAGAAAACTGTCGAGCGCTTTTTGTATGGGAGTAATTTCAGTCATTTTATCGTAACGATTGTCACTTAAAAATTCATCCATTATGAAATCAACTCCTCTACATTAATAACTTTTGCTTGATCGAGTAAATCCTGCGTGAAATATCCAATATTGGCTGTTGTAATTACCGTTTGGGCAACCTCGCTCACTAAATGAGTAAGTGAGTTTCGACGCTCACCGTCTAGCTCACTCATCACATCATCTAAGAGCAACAGGGGTTTGCTCCCCGATATTTTTTCAATAACCTTAACCTCGGCCATTTTCCACGCAAGAGTAATGGACCGCTTTTGTCCTTGGGAAGCAAAGGTCCGCGCGTTTGAATTATCCAAATTAAAAATTATGTCATCACGATGAGGCCCAACAAGAGATATGCGACGAATAAACTCATCGTTCTTGCGTTGTTCAAGTTTCTTCTTAAATAGTTCTTTAATTTCTATAAGTGATGTTTGAAATATTTCATCATCAATGTTTAAACCCTCTTGAGATTGAGAAAAAATATTTGAAAAATATAAAATATTCAAACTTTCCCGATTATTAATCTGAGAATAGGCTTCTTGTATCTCCAAATTAATTCTCTTTAACAGCTTAATTCGCTGAAAAATTAAAGCTGATCCATATTCAATGAGTTGCTCATTCAGCACTTCAAGTAAAAGAAAATTTATTTCCTCATCTTTAAAGAGCTTGTTTCTTTGGGCGACAATTTTTTTATATTCTTGCTTAAGCTGAAAATATTTTTTTGATAATTTCGAACCGAGACTATCCAGCTCAACTCTCCTTGCCTCCGATGAACCAGAAACAATTAAAAGATCATCAGGAGTAAACAGCACACTCGGTATTACTCCCATAAATACCGAGAGGCTCCGCACTCTTTTATCATTCACTACTAGAGTTCGAGTGTTACTTTTTACTTCAAAAATGACATCTCGCACACGCTGCTCATCACTTGCTGACATTACAATTCGCGCAGAAGTTGAGTCATCTTCCTTATTTACCACATCAGCCCACGAGGGATTTCTAAACGATGTGCCTTCGGTCACTAATTGAAGAGCTTCAATAAAGTTAGTTTTCCCGATTGCATTAGGGCCATACAAAATTGTCAGATGTGAATCAAGTTCAATCAACACGTCTTTATATGAACGGAAGTTATGAAGTTTTATTTTTTCAATTCTAAATGTCACGTTAATGATTTGAACGAACAGGCATCATAAGATAAGTAAATCCTTCTTCAGGACAACGAATCAATCCTGGTTTCATGCCATCTTGTATCTCTAAAGAAACAAATTCATTTTTTATTACCGAAAGTCCATCCTGAACAAAATTGTAATTAAAAGAAATTTCTTGGGTCTCCCCTTCAATTTTTGCGAGAACTTTCTCTTCAGCATTACCAACATCTTGGGCTTTGGAAGAAAGTGAGATTTGTTGATCTTCCACAGAGCAAACAATTTTTATGGCCGTATTATTGAGAGCCATTAAAGAAACACGTTTCACAGACTCACTTAATTCAGAAAGACTAATGGTAGTTTTTGCTTTCCACTCTTTTGGAATTAATTGATTGTAGTTGGGGAAATTTCCATCTAGGCGGCGTGTTACAAAAGAGGTATCTCCAAAAGTAAAGAGAATTTGGTTTGAGGTGAGCACAATATTTATTTCTTTGGTTCCTGTATTCATCTTTACAACTTCTTCGAAAGCTTTTCCAGGAATTAAAACTTCAAAACTATCAACAAGTGGTTCATCAAGGAATTTTTCAACGAGCGCTAAACGATAGCTATCAGTAGCAACCATTTTTACAATTTCTTTATCAACAGTAAGGAGGATGCCAGTAAGAATTGCTCGAGTTTCATCATTGCTTACCGCTTTAGCAACTTTCTTTACCATTTCATCGAGAATATTCGAGGGAAGTTTAATTGACTCAATTCCAGAAATATCAGGAAAGCGTGTAAAGTCCGCTGCATTAAGTGTATTAACGGTGAAATGTGATTGATTACATGAAATACGAGCAATATCACCTTGTGTCTCAATAATTACTGCTGCTTCAGGAAGACTTTTAATAATATTGGTAAAAATCTTTCCAGGTACAGCCAATACTCCACTTTCATCGATAAGACCAGAAACTGACGTTTTAATTGAGGTTTCAAGGTCGGTCGCGAAAAAAGAAATCTTATCTTGTTCAGTAGAAATTAAAATTCCTGCTAGTGAAGGAACTGTTGCTCGAGATGCTGTTGCTTTGATAACGGTATCGAGGGCAGTAACAAGTTCAGATTTTGAGATGGTAATTTTCATTATTATTCCTTAATAAATTATGAAAAAACAATAATACTAATAATAAGGGGTGTGGAAACTTTGTAAAACTTGTATTTCCGCAGATAAACAGGTGTGTCCCCCTTAGGAAAAAACTGTTTATGACTCCCTTAAATTATCAACGCTTTCCCACTTAAAATGTCCATAATTTTAAAACTACTTACTTACACACATTTTTTCCTGAGTATTTTACAAGTTATCCCTAAGTTATTCATTCTTGAATTAATAATCAACCTCTTAATTCAATAGTGTTTAGTACCCGTAACCCAAAACTCAAGAAAAATTAACCCTCAAGCAAGCAACTTAAGGGTTTAAAAATCACTGCTGGCGTTTAATTTGTTCGGTTAATATTTCAACCTGTTGAAAAACTTGCGGGTCTGCTTTAATCATTTTTTTAATTTTGTCGACAGCATGCATTACGGTTGTGTGATCTCTATCCCCAAAATCTTTACCTATGCGAGGGTACGAGTAATCAGTTAACTCTTGTGTTAAATACATAGCGATATGACGTGGGAACACTATAGACTGTGTTCTTTTGCTACCAAGAAGATCATTTTTGTTGATTCCGAAGTATTTGCATACCTCTGATTGAATGGTTGCAACTTTAATAATCTTATTTGTTTGATTTTTAAAAAGCCCTGAGGTTGTTTTTTGGGTAACCTCAAGATCGATGTAATTAAGTCTACTGAGTTCAGTGAAGGCAATAATAATATTAACTGCCCCTTCAATCTCACGTACACTTCTTACACTTTTATCAGCAAGGTATTCGTATACTTTCTTATCAACAGGAATAGGTTGTTTATTAAAGAGAGTCTTAATAATTGCATAACGTAATTCATAGCTTGGAGGTAGAACGTCAGCCTCGACTCCCATTTGAAAACGGGTAATCATGCGCTCATCCATATTAATTTCTGCGGCAGCCCTATCTGAAGCAACGACAATCTGTGCTTTCTTACTATAGAGAGCTTCAAATGTATGGAAAAATTGCTTAATTCCCTGATCCTTCTTTTCAAGGAATTGAATGTCATCCATTAATAAAACATCAGCTTCTCGATAAATCTGGTGAAAAGCTCCCATGTTTTTTATTGATGAATTTGAATTGTCTTTACTTAAGGCATTAATAAATTCATTGAAGAATTCTTCCGCAGTAGCGTAGACAACTTTTTTATTCGGGTAGACTTCAGAAATATAGTTTCCAATCGCTTGGAGGAGATGTGTTTTTCCGAGCCCCGGACCTCCGGAAATAAAAAGCGGATTGTATTTTTGACCCGGATGTTCCGCAACATTCATGGCAATACTACGCGCAAAGTTATTTGAGTCTCCTGAGATAAAAGTATCAAAGGTATATTTATCATCAAGGGTACCGCGCGGAATGATTTCCTCTTTTTTGATATCCTCATTAATAATCTGGCTAACCGTAGGAACTTTTGTTTCAATTTGGTTGCTGATGATATTCTCGTCAACAACAACTTCAATATCGAGTGCATGACCCGCTATGTTATCTATTGTATTTTGAACAATCTCAATACCTTTTAAAAACCAATCTCTTGAAAAGTGATTTGGTGCCGCAAGGGTGATAGTTGAATCTGTAAGTGATACAGGTATGATTCGCCCATATCGACTATTGAATTGTGGTGATTTCGTCTGACTTTCAAGAGAATTTAAGACATTAGCCCAAAATTCATCTTTGTCGAGATTAGTTTCTATCAAGTTTGTCCCCTTTCTTAAATCGCGTTAAATATGAAATTCCTTCAGATGTTAATAATCGTTTACCTGAGCTTGAATAAATAAAGTTGCATTCCTCGAGATAAATTAAATCTCTGTAGGCAGTTGAAAGCGCTGTACCAAGCATTTTTGAAACCGCACTTGGCCCAGCCCCTTTATTATCAGCAACAACCATTAATACCTCTCGCTGACGATGAGATAAATAATGATTACAGGAAATACTATTATCGTTGTTTTTCTCTTCATTATTGGTTTGTTTTTTTGTAATTTCGTGAGAATTAATGAGCGGCTTAGGAATTTTTAAAGTTATTACACAACCTGAGTCGATATTATCCTCAATAGAGATTGTTCCGTGGTATTGTCCTAAAAGAGATTTTATCAACGGAAAGCCAAGACCCATACCACGAATATATTTTTTCTTAAAAGGTGTTATCGCTGAAAATCCTTGTCTAAGAGCCTTATGGGGTTCAATAATTCCTGGACCATGATCTGAAAAGATTACCGTATAACCTTCATCAGAAATAATGATTGATGGGAAAAGATAATCCGCATGGATGAAGTTTTCTACCAACTCTTTAATCACAGCCTGTGGAAAAGGTGATTTTAGGTCTGAAAAGATCTTATATATATTAGAACAAATAGATTTATTGAGAGCTGTAATATCATTTTGAAAAGGTACAGTTTGTAAGGAAGATATTTCAGAGGAAGAAAATACAGCAATAGTAGTTGTACGATTTTCTGATTGGGGTGAATTGTGTGTGTTGCCCTTTGGGAAAGACAACAATGAGGCGGATTGACTTGGTAGCGGCTCAGCTTGGAGAGAATTTATTTCGTAAGGAGCATTCATTAAGTCTTTCCACAATTCCTAAAAAAATCTTATGCTATTCGCCTAAACTCAAATTTCAAACACAATCAAAATATTTCATTTCTATTGCTCTGACCTGCACTTTTCCAAAAACGAACATAGGTTCGTATTCTTTTACCTGTATGTTTCTAAGTTATCCACAGGACGGTGAAAACTGTGGGAAACATGATTTATTCTTTATTTCAAACCCTCAAGTTTGCAGGTAAATTATGGTGTGTCGTGTTTCCTATAATTTTCCTACGTATATGATCAAACAAAGAGAAAGAGAAAAAGAAGCTCATATCATTACTTCTCCTGGGCTCTTATTTTGTTTTCAAAGTTATGATTTGTTGCAGTCTGGGTGTGAAATGAGTTTTGAGTAACTGCATGGGTGAAATATCATAACAATAATATTTGTTGCATGATTCTTTCTAGAGTGAGTTATCCACAGTATTATTTACGTTTAAAACCTGTTGAATCAAAAACTTATCCACATTATCCACAGATTTTTAAGTAATTTGTATTTCTTAAAATTTATACTCTGACCTGCGGTTTTAAGATATTTCGTATTGCCTAATAATTATTTGTTGGGATAAATGAATAACTTATCCTACCAATTTATCCTGTTGACTTTGGTATCGGGCTTGTTTATAATTTTTACCTTGCGTCTGCATGCGTTTTGTAGACACATTTTAAGGAGGAATTGTGAGCAAGAGAACTTATCAGCCAAATAACAGGAAGCGTGCAAAGACCCACGGCTTCCGAGCACGTATGGCAACTCGTGGTGGGCGTGCTGTTTTAGCCGCTCGTCGTCGTAAGGGCCGTAGCAGCCTTTGCGCTTAGTGTGATCGGTCTGAGCGCTTATTATGAGTGCTAAAAACATAATAAAGTCTTCTGAAGAGATTAGTGACGTATTAAAAAAGGGTAAAAAGTTACACAGCCCTTTGTTAACACTGTTTATTCGTGAGACACCTGAGCATCGCGACCCCAGTGGTCGCGTTGCTTTTATTGCGGCAAAAAGACTCGGAAACGCCGTGTGGCGAAATAGATCTAAGCGTGTGTTGCGCGCAGCTTTAAGAACCTCATATGTTGACTACTCTGGGTACGACATAATTTTGATGGCAAAGAAGTCTACACAAGAGGCCGGTTCACTAGAAGTTTCTAAAGAGATTGTGAGATTACTCACAAAATGTATAAGAAATTAAATACAAATCAGGTTATGGCGTTTATAATTACGTTACCTCGACGCTTGTGCGTCTTATTGATACGGGGATATCAGCAGGTCATCTCTCCCCTCTTCCCTTCCACCTGCAGATTTGCACCAAGCTGTTCCGCATATGCGATTACAGCTTTGCAGCGTTATGGTTTATTTAAAGGTGGATTACTCGCAATATGGCGAATATTAAGATGTAATCCATGGAACCCTGGCGGGTATGATCCTGTGCCTTAGCCGTGTTATAAGGAGCAAGCTGTGTGGAATGCCTTTAGAGAGGGAATTTTTCAAATTCTCTTATGGATTCAAAGCTATGTTGGCGACTGGGGAATGGCCATCATTGTTTTGACTGTTCTAATTAGAATGTTGCTTTGGCCGCTTACGGCGAAGCAAGTTAAAGCAACCTATGAGTTGCAAAAAGTTACTCCAGAGATAAAAAAGATTCAAGATAAATATGCTGACGATAAAGAGAAGCAGCAAGAAGAACTCATGAAATTCTATTCTGAGCACAAGGTTAATCCCTTTTCATCTTGTTTGCCAATGATTCTACAGATGCCAATTTTTATGGCATTGTATCAGGTTCTCGGTCCCGTAAGTGCAAAAACCGCAAAAGCAATGAGTGAAACAGCGCTTGCCAAGATCAACCTAAGCGCGTATTTGTCACTCCATAACAGCACGGGTTCATTCTTTGGAATAATTCCAGATATCTCTCACTCGCCTGCAGCAGTCTTTAAGACAGGCAATTATTTAGAGCTCATTCCTTATGTCATTCTCGTTATTATATTTGGCCTTTCAATTTGGCTTCCTCAGGCAATGATGCCTGGCGAGAAAAGCCAAAAGATGATCGGCTTGTATATGGCTGTGTTTATGCTCTTTGTTGGATGGAGCGCCCCTGCTGGTGTTCTTCTCTATTGGGATATTTCTTCTATCCTTGGTATTGGCCAGCAGCAGCTTACTCAAAATGCAGTCAAGCGAGCTCTTGGTGCTAACGAAGAACTGGTTGAGGAAGCCATCGAAGAAGCTGATGAGCAATCCCCAAAAAAGAAATCATCAAAGAAGAAGAAATAAAAGGAGAGAGCTATGCCAAAGGAAATTATTGCTGAAGCCGCTTCTGTCGAAGAGGCACTTGCAGAGGGGATTAATCAATTAGGCCTTTCTCGCGAAGAAGTAGATTTTGAGGTTATAGAGGAGCCAGCAAAGAAGCATTTTGGCTTTGGGAATGCGAAACCTGCAAAGGTAAGGGTTTTCGAGACAACCAATGTGTCAGAGACAGCTTCAACTATTGTTGATGAAATCATTGCAGACACGAACGAGCCGTCCCAGGAAAACTTTAATAGTCTTGAAGAAGCTGATCTTACAGATGAGCAGATTGATACAATCGCCGATGAGGCTATTGCCACAGTAAAGATTATCGCTGAGTATTGTGGAGCTAAAAATATTGAGATTGAAGAGTATGAGGGCGATGAAGGTGAGGTTATTCTTGATATTGTAGGAGATGACTTGGCCTTTTTGATTGGGCGTCATGGGAGAACTATCGAAGCTCTTCAGACGGTCACTTCAGCAATCGTTACGAAACGTATGGGGGTTCGCTTCCCTATTGTTGTTGATGTTGAAGGATATCGCCATCGCAGGAAGCAAAAAGTAATCGAGATTGCGATGAAGGCCGTTGAGCGCGCAGAGAGAAGTGGGCGTCCCGTCTCACTTCGCCCTATGTCTCCCCAGGAGCGTCGCATGGTTCATATTGCCATACGCGAAGTACAGGGCGTTACAAGCTCAAGTGAAGGATCAGGCGACAATCGCCACGTAGTTATTATTCCAAACGCTTAGAACTGACCACATTGCTTTATAAAGGGCCTTCGGGCCCTTTTCTTTTGCCAAAGTTGGTTGAAGCATCAAGATTTGGCAATGACTCGGTATTTTGTATTGACTTGTATACGGCCCCTCCAGTACTATTCATATATTGCTGATGTTTCACGTGAAACATCATTGGCATCAATTTCGAAATGTTTCACGTGAAACATTGGAGCTTCATGGAACTCAAATCATACTTAAAAGAAAATGGGATTAACGCCTCTCAGGAGGCATGCGATGCTCTTGAGAAGCATCTTGCATTTGTAATCGAAGCCAATGAGCGTGTGCAATTGACGACGATAAAAGATCTTGAAGAGGGCAAAAGACTGCACATTCTTGATTCTCTCACATGTCTTTCTGAAGTTAATAAATCTCTGGAGGGCCCGTTGCTTGATATGGGTACCGGAGGAGGTTTTCCAGGAATACCTTTGGCAATAGTTACGGGGCGTAAGGTTTCTCTACTCGATTCAGTCAAAAAGAAGTTGGCTCAACTAGAAGAACTATTATCTTCTGATGTGGCATACTCAAATATTAGCTTGAAGCCAGTGCGCGCAGAAGAGCTAGCGGGTATCGAGGCAGAAAAATATGCAGTAATTACTGCTCGAGCATTGTCGTCATTACCTTCCGTAATTGAATTAGCCTCTCCCCTTCTTATGCTTGGTGGTTCTCTGATTGCTCTTAAAGGCAATTTATCTGATGAAGAGTTAAGTAGAGGGGATATCGCCGCGGCCTTAGTTGGATTAAAGAGAGTTTCTTTGCGCAGGTTTGAATTACCTGATACACATGACAAAAGAACAATCGTTGTATATAAGAAGGTCAAAAAATCTAAACGAAAGTTGCCCCGTAGAGTGGGACTTGCGCAAAAACAGCCGTTGGCGTAATCGAGAGGAGTTCAAGTAGATGAGTAGTCAGGAAAAGACCGGCCGGGTATTCGCGGTGGTCAATCAAAAAGGTGGTGTTGGTAAAAGCACTACTGCGGTCAATCTTTCTGCTGCATTGGGGGAACTTGGCAAAAAGGTCTTGGTGATTGATCTAGACCCCCAAGGAAATGCAACCTCTGGGTTTGGTTTATCGAAAAACCATAGAGAATACTGTGTCTATAATGCGTTATTGGGCGAGACAGATTTGCTTTCAATTGCTGAAGAGGCTGAACAACAAGGGGTCACGGTTGTGCCCGCTACCATACAGCTTGCGGGTGCTGAAGTAGAACTCGTAACAGCCATGAGCAGAGAAACAAGACTTCGCAATCTCATAGATCCAATCAAAAACGAATTTGATTACATAATTATTGACTGCGCTCCTTCTCTTGGACTTTTAACCATTAATGCTCTCACGGCTGCCGACGGCTTACTCATTCCTATTCAGTGTGAGTTTTATGCTCTCGAGGGATTATCGAAGCTTCTTGACAGCGTTCGGCTTGTTAACACTCACCTGAACGCAAATCTATCAGTGTTCGGCGTCGTCATGACGATGTATGCTCGCAATAAACTTGCAAACCAAGTGGTTGAGGAAGTTAAAGAGCATTTTGGTGATAAGGTATTCAATACTCTTATCCCCCGCACAGTGAGAATTTCTGAGGCTCCAAGTTTTGGCATGCCAATAACGGAATATGATAATACAGGCAAAGGCGCAATCGCTTATCGTGAATTAGCAAAGGAAGTGGTCTCTCGTGGCTAATAAAGGTGGACTTGGAAAAGGGCTTGGGGCTCTATTTTCGGATGCATCGCAAGAATCAAAGATGGAAACTGGGGTAAATGAATTAAATATTAATCAAATTGAACCTAATCCTGATCAGCCACGTACGGATATTGATGAAGAGCGCATTGCCGAGTTGAGCGCATCTGTTGCGCTTCATGGAGTCTTGCAACCAATAATGGTACGCCCAGTTGGTGATAAGTATCAGATAATTGCTGGTGAACGTCGTTGGCGCGCTGCGCGTTTAGCTGGATTAGAGAAAGTGCCAGTAATAATTAGAAGTACAGGCGATACCGAGACTTTAGAGATTGCTCTTATCGAAAACCTACAACGAGAAGACCTTAACGCTATAGAAGCAGCTTATGGCTACAAACGGCTTCTTGACCAGCATGATATGACGCAAGCAGAATTAGCGGAACGCGTTTCTAAGTCTCGTTCTGCAATTACTAACACTATTCGCCTTTTGGACTTGCCAGAAGAGGTTCAGGAGCTTCTTTATGCTGGAAAGCTGACTGCTGGCCATGCGCGAGCAGTATTATCTCTGGCTGACGATGAAGCTCGTGTTAAACTCGCTCATAAAATTGTTGAAGGCAATCTTTCAGTTAGAGAAGCTGAAGGACTTGCGCGATTGTTCGAAGGGGGAGCTCTCCCAAAGTCTGCTCGGCCTATTGCTCCCAAGTCATATAAGACTGTCGCTCGTAAATTGCGCAAAATGCTTGAATCAAAAGTTCGCGTAAAGCAGACGAAAGATAAAAGCAAAATTGAAATTGAGTTTGAAGATGAAGATGATCTCATGCGTATCTTCAATATTCTATCTGGTGTCTCAAAAGAGTATGAAGAACTTAACTAGTTCTAAATAAATCCATGTTTATTCAAAAATAGGGGTCTGGACTTTTGTGTCCGACCCCTGTAATAAACTACTTATAAGTCCAGGGAGGTCTTATGAGTATCAAAATAATTACTGGTTTATCAAGTATTCAAAAGCAGCGATTTGTAGTTGGCTACGTATCTAACAACTCAGAGGCTGCTTCTGCAATGAATATGCCAGTCACATACCTATTTCCGCAAGTTTCAATTGCGAAAAGATTTGCACATGACTATATATCGGGCATACGTTTTGTTGATGCGAGTTATTCGTTCAATAGGTGGTTTGAAAAGGTCTGGGAGCAATATGGGACTCCAGCTGCACTCATAACCTCTGAGCAACGAGAGCTTGTGCTTCAGGAGGTTTCATTAGCATGGGCAAGTGATGTTAAAGGCAACGTAATTGATTCAAAGAACTATATTACTTTGCCTGGCGTGCAGAGGATATTGATAGACGTTGTCGAAACATTTGGCAAACAGTTATTGAATTCAAAATATCAAGATATTGTTCTCGATCAATTGGGGCCAGGTATTTATGACCTCGTGAGTAGTTATTTCGACAGAGCTGAGAAGATGCACTTTGTTGAATCTGCAGACGCAATGAAATACATTGCTCAAAAGGGTATCCGTCTGGATTCAACAATCGTCTTTGAGGGGTTTAACAATTTTTCTCAAGCTCAACTAGATTTAATTGTAGGAATGGGCGATCTTAATCAGATTATTTTGAGCCTAAACTATGATAAAAATAATCTCTTGGCACAACCTCTTAGTACACTTATTTCATATATACAAAATAAAAATGAAGTAGAAATTATTCAATTTACCCCCACAAGGGAAGGGGAGACTACGGGGCCAGGTGTCTCGGAGTGGATCTCTCACTTGCATAATAATAATGGCGAAAACCACAGGACCGCCATCGAGCAAGGCGTTTTGTCTATTGCACTAGTTGCTGGCAGGAATGCTGAGATAGCGGCAATAGGTGATGAGGTTATCAAGGCCTTGGAATCTTTCAAACCTGGCGAGGTGGTTGTAGCTCTGAGAAATGCCAAGAGATATGCGGCAAGCTTACAAAGGTATCTTTCTTCCCACGATATTCAACTTGATTTTGATTTGGTAATACCTTTGGTGGAAACCTATTTTGGCGCTTCTATCATAGAGTTGTTTAGAACAAACAAAATACTTTGGTCGATTCTGATGCCAGAGTCAAAGTTTGAATTACGACCGTCCGTTAAAACGCACGCACTATTCCAAACGATGCTCGCTGGTAGCGATATTAATAGTTTTTGGCAACGAGATGCGACATTACGCAAGAAGGTTGAGGATGCGAGCGCTTCACTTTCTGATGCAGATAGACTTCTCAAAAAGGAAAATCAGGTAACTATATCGATATACAGCGCTCTTCAATTGGCGGTAAGCACCCTTGACCCTTTAAAGTGGAAACTACTATTCGATTTGTGCCTAGCTGAAACGCTTGCGCACACAGATTTGTCAGACTACGACATCCGTGCGGTGTCGTTGGCTCACCATGAACTGCTGTCGATCGTTTCTTCATGTACGCGTGAACAGGACAATGGCAAAAAGACGGTCAATTTAGCCTATCTTGTGCAGTCCGTAATGTCAGCAAATCTCCAATTTACTCAGTCTCAGGGCAGAGAACACGTTCTCCTCACTGATGCGCATCGTATGCGCGGCCTCTTTGTGCCTACTCTGATACTTGGGGGGCTCGCTAATGATGATTTTAAATCAGTGGACAAGAGCTCGCTCACGCAAGATCTTGCCGAGAGGTTGTCTTCGGATGCTTTAGAGAAATCCGTTTTGGTGACTGCTTCGGACAGGGACAACCTTCTTATCAATGACTTACTTGCATCTGCTCAGAATCGTCTTGTGCTTGTAGGGCAGTGCGCTGCTGAAGACAATACTCAAAAGGCTCTTACGCCGTTTTTAGAGATGATTACGGCCTCTCTTGACGAGGAAATCGAATCGCTCGATTCAATTGAGTCTCAAGATGACTTTCGTGCTCATTTGAATAAATTAAAAAAATCGGGTGTCACAATTATAGATGCACTTGATTCGCATGCTGTAAAGGCGTCCTTAACTGCAGGGGGTACCTGTGCGGTATATGGTTTGGAAGAATTATGTACACAACAATTTGAACTTGAGCGTGGTGAAACAAAGCTTGATTTGTATGATGGCGAATCATTTGAAAGTCATGAATTCAGCCCTAGTGCCTTGGAGACGTATGCTCACTGCCCGTATCGATGGTTCTTAAGCAGATACGTGCCTAATCGGCCGCTTGATGTGCAGTTCACGCCCACCGAAACAGGAACGCTTGTCCATAAATTGCTTGAAGAGTTTTATAAGGCATGGAATCAGGGCCATGATTTAGAGCGAATTTGTGGGGGAAACCTTGATGACGCGAAAGAGGTTTTTGAAAAAGTACAGGCTGAGGTTGTTGAGGGCCATATGAAAGAAGTCCTTAAATCTGAAGATATTAAGATTAAAGAAAGTCTTAATAGCGCAGTTGCAAACGCATGGAGCCGCATAGAAAATGACCAGATGCTCCTCATTAGCGAAGATGATGTGTATTTCCCAACAGATTTTGAGGTAAAAATTGGAAGTGGCGTCGTTGGCGATGAGAATAAAAAGCCTGGTTTAGATGCGCGTGTAGGAAAAGTAAAAATTGCAGGCTCAATCGACCGTGTTGATAGGAATTCCGAAGGCAAGTACTTTATTGTTGACTATAAAGGGGGTCTAACTAATTATCCGCATGGTGATAACTGGGTTGAAAAATGTAGCCTTCAGGCAGGCCTCTATTGGCTTGCGTATGAAAATGCTACGGGAAATACCGCTTCAGGTTCTGCATATATTTCCTATAAAACAAACCAAAGAAGATGGCTGCTCGACAACAGCTTAATAAGCGAAGACCTTATAAGAATTGGTAAAGAGGGAGCACACGAGTGCGATACTCGTTCGATTCTTGATGAAATTGCTGTCATAGCAGAGCGGAGTGCTGAACTTATGCATGGCGGCAACGTAAAAATCGCTCAGGGCATTTCGGTGAATGGGTTTGTGCTTGAAGCAGAAAAAAAGGGATGCAAGTATTGCGTGTATAAAAATTGCCCTGCATTAATAAGCAAGCCTGAAAAAGAGGAATAGGCACTATGGCAAAACTAACTCGACAAGAAAAAGTAGATGTTGCAGGGTTTTTTGGCCTTAACGGGCAACAGGCTGAGGTTATTGCTCACATGGGCAGCAATTGCGTTATTAATGCTGGTGCCGGAACTGGCAAGACTAAGACACTGACGGCAGCCTATATTGATGCATTGATAAACATGACGTTTGAAAATGGCGAACCAATTTCGCCCGACAATATTGTCGCTATCACATATACCAAGGCGGCGGCAGAAGAGCTTCGCTCGCGTATTGTGGCAGGTCTTGTGGCTCTGGGAAGAGAAGATGTTGCTGAGCTAATGGGCAATGCTTGGATTATGACCATTCATGCTTTTTGCAGCAAGATTTTGAAAAATGAACAGTTATTTGTTGCGCGAGAGTTTGGCATCGATACGAATTTTCGCACAATCCAAGGGGCCGAAGAAAAAGAGTTACAGCACGATGTGGCATTCTCAATTGTGGAAGAAGCTTTCATCGATAGTGAAAAAGAAGAGGGCGAGAAGGCGAATAAACTGCTCTTTAGCATACTAAGCCAGGACAAAGTGACGAGCGCCATTACGGATATTGCTTCCAAGGTACAAACGCATGGTGTGCCCGTAGAGAACATCAAGGCAGAACTTGTGTCGGTAATGGGCTTAAGTTTTGAAGATAAGGTTAACGGTGCCAACCAGCAAATAGTCAAGTTGACAAAAGAATATTTGAGGAGATATCAAAAAGCGAAAATTGCTCAAGGAGTTCTTGATTTCGCTGACCAAATTCTCTATGCACATAAATTATTTATCGAGCATCCTCAAATAAATACAAAGTATAAGAATAAATTTGGAATTCTGCTCATTGACGAATTTCAAGACACCAACGCGCTTCAATATGAAGTGTTCAAAAGCATAGCAACAGACAACCTCTTAGTGGTGGGCGATAAGAGGCAATCCATCTATGCATTTCAAGGCGCAGACGTCACTGTATTTGATGGAGTGCTTGAGCACGTTAAAAAAGGTACGTTCAGTGAGGTAAAACTTCAGCGCAACTATCGCTCTCATAAAGAAGTGCTCGATAGGGTGAATGAAGTATTCTCATCAGGAGAACTTTTCGGTGAAGCTTACGTCCCGCTTCTTGGTAATCCTGATTTTGATGAGGCGCATAAGTTGCAGGCAGAAGATGATAAACGCGTGCGCTTCTTTGCTTATTCTCATGAGGGGAGTGGCCAGAAGATTGAGCCCAATGCATCGGCGCGCATTGCCAGTGAGTTTAAGAGGCTTATTGTCGAAGAGGGGTATTCCCCGAATGATTTTGTTGTGCTTGCTCCGAAAAAAGAAAACCTGATAGCTTGTTCTGACGAACTGAGGGCGCAAGGGTTTAATACGCGCGTAATTGGCGGAGATCGTCTTCTTTCCGACCCGTATGTGCAGGGTCTTTTTGATGTGTTATGTGCTGTGGACAATCCTTATGACGATGAAGCGCTGCTCAAGGCATCAGTGAGTTTGTTGGGTAATGTTGCAGATTCTGATTTGGCGCGATCAGCACAGTTCGTTCGTGCCTCCCGAAAGTCAGATGATTTAGATAATCTTTCGCTTTGGGAAGGATTCTTGCTTTGTGCGGATGAGAAAGAGCACAGCACAATACATTATTTTGTACAGATGATACAGACTGCGGCAAGCATGATTGCTATCAAACCGCTTGCAGATATCGCGCGTTATGTGTTCTCGGCGTCAGGGGCGGCCTATTATTTGCAGGAAAAACGGGCAACTTCGGGCAATTTTGATTCTGAAGAGTGGTACGCAAACGTGCTTGAATTTATAAGCATACTTGAGAGCCGTCAAGAATCGGGGGTTTCGAATAGGACATGCTTGCTTTCCTGCAAGCAAGATATCGAAAATGAGACAAAACTTGATTTTGGAGTTATCCCCGAAAGCTTTGATCCTGATCGTAAAGACGATGAAGCAGTTCGGCTTATGACCATCCATGCGTCGAAAGGGCTCGAGTTTCCTGTTGTTGCGGTTTATGGATATGAGCACTACCGGTCAGAACGTAGTGGGTGTGTCTCTATGGTAGAAGAAAACCCTTTTGATAGGGAGCGTTCTTTAAAAGTGTGCCTCACGAAATACAAGCTCACAAATGAAGAAGACATGATTGTTTCGGATCTTTCGAAGAGGAAAGTCGTAACAAAAAAGGCCCTTGGCATTTCAGGCAAGGATTTTAAGCCTAAGCCCGCAGAAGCTATTAAAGGGGATATGAAACTGAAAGAAATTGAGGAGGGCGCACGCAAGTTTTATGTTGCGATGACGCGAGCAAAAGAACGCCTCATATTTGTGTATCGCTCAGATGAACCAAAGGATGGGCCAAGTACGTCTGTCGACAGTATCGCTTTGAGCATTGAGCCTGATGAATTGGAAGTAATAGTAAAAGAGAACACCGAAGAGCAACTAACTGATGGGGAGGGCTCCGACCTTGCAGCGCAGAAAAGGCGCCAACAAGTGGAAGAAATGTTAACCGGAAAACGAGTTCCAGAACTGGTGCTAGAGACGTCGCCACACGATTTCGCAACGTGGCCCATGAGCGACGCAAGTGGTCAAAAGAAAAAGACATCGCTTAAAGAGATAACTGCCTCAGGCATCGAACAGTATTATGCTTGCCCTCGCCAGTTCAACTATAGCGCGCTTATGCGTATTGGGTTGCTTTCTCAAACGAATGCCGCTATGCATAGAGGAACAGCAATGCACACGAGCCTTGAACAGATGGCGAATATGATTTTAAGCGGAAAATCTTCTCCAGAAGATAAAGAACGCATGCTCGAAGAGGTGCTCCCTCAAAAAATTCAAAACCTCTATGAGTTGAACGAATCTGATACGGGATTAGTGTTAAAAGCGGTTCGGTCTGTAATAGCGTCAATTTTTTGGGATGGTATTTTGTCGTGTACAAATGTGCAGACCGAAGCGCAGTTTTACGAAAAGCTTGAGTGCGGCGCTGATTCTGGAAGCAATTCTGAGTCTGATAGTTTCTACCTACATGGCTATATTGATATTTGCGGTCAGAGATCAGATGGATCTTGGCTGGTGCTCGATTATAAATCGGGAAATCGGGAAGCCTCTCGCGATAAATATGAGATTCAGGCAAAGTGCTATGCATTAACGCTTCTACGCAATGGAGCGCAAAGTGTAGAGGTTGTCTTTGTTCGTCCTGAAGTGGTGGCTCAAGAGAACGGCGAGCAGTGCGAATCCTTCTCGTTCTTGTATGAGCCATCGAATGTGTCTCAGATTGAAAAATTTTTAGTATGCGCTCGTGGCGAAATGGAGCGTGCCAGCTTAATTGATAACAATGAACTAAAGCAGCGGGTTGATAACAAGACGTGTTTAATGTGCTCATATCGTGGCCCGTTGTGTGTAGGTGTTTCTAAGATGTAGTGAGTTGGTTACTCAAAGGACCGGCTTATTACTCTTGCAGAAATTTAAGTGAGTTTGTCCGTTGATGCATTATTGCTTGCGCTGTTGCGCAAGTTGTCCACACGCCGCCGCGATGTCGGCACCGCGCTCTGTACGAACTGTTGCGTTGATATGCGCATGATCTAGCCGCAATTTGAGCGCAGATATTTCTTGTGGTGAAGGTGGCATGATTGAGCTGTTGCCCGCAGGATTTACTGGTATTAAATTCACGTGTAAATTGAGGCCAGACGCAAATTTGGTTAGAGCGTCAATTTCTTTTTGTGAGGTCTGTTTGCCTTCAATGAGTGTGTACTCAAGGCTTGGCCGTCTGCCTGTTTTTTCGAAGTATGCAATCAGCGCCTGGCGTAATTGGGGCAAGGTCTGTTGTGCTACTCCTGGCATGAGATTGTCGCGAGTGGCCTGAACTGCTGAATGAAGTGATACGGCCAAGGTGAACTGTTCTGGTTCTTGCGCGAGGCGGTCAATGCCAGAAATGATGCCGCATGTTGAAATGGTTATGTGGCGCGCTCCGATATTGAAGTAGCGAGGGTTATTAATAACGTGTAAAGCATTGATAACAGCATCGTAGTTGAGGAAAGCTTCCCCTTGACCCATGACGACAACATTTGTGACGCGCCGGTCAAAGTCTTGTGCTATGAGACGAACTTGCTCAGTCATCTCACCTGGGAAGAGGTTGCGCGTGAAACCTGCTTGTCCTGTTGCGCAAAAGACACATCCCATGGCGCATCCTGCCTGAGACGACATGCAGACGGTGAGTCGATCCTCGGTGGGGAGGCCAACAGCTTCAACGCATACGCCATCGCTGTATTCCATAAGATATTTTCGGGTGCCATCCTCAGAGACTTGCTTTTCAACAATCTGTGCGCGAGTCAGTGGAGCCTGCGCGGCGAGTTTTTCACGAAGGGTTTTGCTGACGTTGGTCATTTCATCATAAGAAGCAGCATGACGTGCATATATCCAATCAGCGATTTGTTGCGCGCGAAATGGTTTTTCTCCAAGAGAAATTACTAACTCATCAATCTGCTGAAGTGATAAATTAAGGATTGGTTGGTTATATGTTGTTATGTGCGTCACGAAAAACCTATGTTTCTACTTGCTATAAAAATGGCACTGATTTAATATCATTTTAGCGTTGCTACCCGTTTTACCTGTAGGTAGCGTATCACGAAAAACTGCGAGGAGACTACTATGAACTCAGCATCAGCCAGCGTAACGTCATTTTCACGTGACCATCAACATTCGCGGTTCGTGCTAGGGGTGATTTTTGCCATTGTCATGCTGCTCATTTCTTTGAGTGCGGGAACAACAAACGCTTTTGCATCGACAAAAAATCTAGAGCCCTTTATGGGAGGGAAAGTTTCCTCAGCACAATTCGCTAGTTATCAGGGCTGTTCGTGCCACTCGACACTACAAAACCAGTGGGCAAGCTCGATGCACGCTCAGTCGCTCAAAGACCCATTTTATAAACTTCAGACAAAACAGGTTGAGCAGACGGCCGGAAAAGATGTCGTAGAATTTTGCGACACGTGCCATGCACCCGCAGCGGTTATGGCGGGTGGCGTAAAAACTGCCGAGAAGAATGATGCGCTTAATGGAATCACTTGTACAGTTTGTCATCAGGTAACCGCTCAACACGCCAAAAATCCAGGGAATGCCTCTCTTGCTTATCCCAAGGGTGGGCCAGACGGCGTTTTACACGCCCAAATCATGGACCCAAAGGCAGCGCATCAGGCTTCAGGTAATAAGCTTTACGACACATCAGAGTATTGTGGAGCATGCCATGATGTAACTCATCCAGCCAATGGACTTAAGCTCGAAACAACGTATAGCGAGTGGAAAAAATCAGACTATGCAAAGCAGGGCGTTACGTGCCAAAAGTGTCACATGGCAGCAACAACCGCACTGAGTGCTCCCACTGAAGATCAGGCAGCGATGGGCGGCCCAACGCGCAAGAACATTTATGCGATGACGTTCATTGGAGCAAACGTTGCACAAAGCGACAAACAGCTCGCAACGGCGCTTCTTAAGAAGGCTGCCGAAGTCAAAATTGACGCAAAAACTGACATCGTGCCCGCTGGTAAAGAAGGAGCAATCACCGTCAAGGTGACTAACACTGGTGCTGGCCATAGTATTCCTACGGGTCTCACTGAGGTGAGGAACATGTGGCTCTCAATCTCGACAATAGATGAGAATGGTTCAAAAACTGAGGTGGGCCGTACGGAATTTGGCACAAAGCTTACCAACGCAAAGGGCAAGGATGTTGGCGCACAGTTCTGGCTTGGTGCCAAGAAGAAGAGCGATGTTCGTATTAAACCGGGAGAAACTTTCGAGCAAGAAGTAAAGATTAAGATGCCTACTTCAGCACAAGAGCAGACGCTCGTTGCTGAACTCAAATATCAGTCAGCAAAAGATGAGGTTATCGCACCAAGTGGCGTGAAAAATCCCACAACCGTTATGGCCGCATCTTCAACAGCATTGTATGCCTCAGAGGCAGCAAAGAGCGCAGCGGCTAAGCAGGGTAAGTCTCAGTCATCAGCGAACATAGATAAGTCGAAGCAGTCAACTAATGACGAAAATGGCGGCGTAATCTCGGCTATGGTAGTAAGCGCTATCATATTAGTGACCGTTATCGTTGTTCTTGTTATCATTAAAACGCGTCAAGATAAACGTAACTAACGGGGCAAACGCGTGTAAGCATGCGGTTGTGCCCTTACAAGAAAGTGGTGAGTTCAACACATGCAGCAAAACGCTCCTGAGGTGCTCCGTGTAGCAGTACTTAAAGGTGGAACATCGGCAGAACGCGAGGTATCACTCCGTTCCGGTGAGCAGGTCGCGAGCGCTCTGCGCGTAAGCGGCTGCGAAGTTGAAGAGTTCGACACCAAGGATACTTCATTTATCGACAAACTTGTCGCCGACAAGCCCGATGTCGTTTACATCGCTCTTCACGGGCGTGGTGGCGAAGATGGCACTATGCAAGGACTTCTCGAAATTTTAGGTATTCCGTATGTTGGTAGTGGCGTGCTTGCAAGTTCACTTGCCGTTGATAAGGTTATGAGCAAGCGTTTTTACGAGCAGGCGGGACTCCCCACCGCTCCCTACCTTGTTGCCCGCCAAAGCCCTGACTTTGACCAATCAGCTTTTATCGAGCAAACAGTTGAGCTGCTGGGCGAGCACGTGGTTATTAAGCCTGCAACCGAAGGCTCATCAATAGGCATGAGCATCATCACGAGTAAAGACGAGCTCGCCGGGGCTCTGGAATTGGCATTTTCTTGTGATAAGAACGTGTTGGTTGAAAAATATATTGCTGGTGATGAGCTCACCGTTGCTATTATTGGCAATGATCAACTCGTGCCGCTGCCTCCCATCGAAATTACAGCCGAGGGAGCTTTTTATGACTATGAATCTAAATATCAAGCGGGGCAGTCGCATCATTTTATTCCTGCTCGTTTAGGTGAAGAAATAAATTTGAAGTGCCAAGATTTGGGGATTCTTGCTCATCAGGTTTTGGGCTGCCGAGGGATTTCGCGCACGGACTTTATCATTGATGCCTCAGGGAGCCCGTGGATTTTGGAAACCAACACGCTCCCTGGCATGACAGAAGTCTCACTGGTTCCCGACGCGGCGAGGGCAGCGGGGTACACCTTCCCTCAGCTTTGCATGAAATTAGTCAATCTCGCTCTAGAGAAATAACAAAACTCAGCCCGTCAAGACTGAGCCGGCCTTGGGTATGGCGTGTACAGGCCCTTTTATGCCTAAGAGAACAGTTTTGTTGCTATAGTATGCGTATACAAAGTTTGACAATAGGGATATGACGGTATGTTTTCAGTGACAGCTGGCTACCATAGAAAATCAGGACACGTAAATGAATAATGCTTCAGAAATATTTTTCGTACTCGTACTCATTCTTGTAAACGGGTATTTTGCTGCTGCCGAAATCGCGCTCATCAGCGCGCGCAAGTCCGCCCTTATGCAGAGAGCAGATGAGGGCTCAAAAGGCGCGCAGACCGCTCTGCGAATGACCGAGGACCCCACGCGCCTGCTCGCGACCATTCAGGTAGCCATTACACTTATGGGAATGCTCGCGTCAGCGACAGCTGCGGTTTCGCTTGCCGCGCCTCTTCAAAAATGGCTTGAATCCCTTGGGATGCAAACACTTTCGTCGATTGCTCCTGGGCTTTCGGTTTTCGTCGTAACGCTCATTATCAGCTATTTTTCTTTAGTGCTCGGCGAGCTTGTTCCCAAGCGCCTTGGTCTCCAGAAAGCCGATGCAGTTGCCGCTTCGGTCGCGCGGCCCGTTTCATTTTTGGCAACAATCGCCGCTCCCGTTGTGTGGTTGCTTACGCGCTCGACTGATTTGGTGTCCAAATTGCTTGGCATTAAAGATGAACAAGATGACGAGGCGACCGAAGAGGAGATTAAACTGCTTGTGACCGAACAAGGCTCGCTTCTCGATGAAGAAAAGCGCATGATTAATGAGATTTTTAGCCTTGGCGATACGGTCGTGCGTGAGATTATGGTTCCTCGTGTCGATATGACATTTATCGAAGATACACTCTCTGTGTCTGAGGCTACGCGTACAATGCTCAAAAGAGGATACTCACGTGTGCCGGTGTACCATGACGATCACGATCGCGTGGTAGGAATTATCATGTTCAAGGATTTGTTTGTACCTCTTGATGAGGGTCATGGAGACAAGCCTGTTGCGGCATATATGCGAACTCCCGTGTTCGTACCTGAGACAAAAGGCATTTTGCCGATGCTTAACGATATGCAAACTTCGCGTAACCAAATGGCTATCGTTGTGGATGAATACGGCGGAACGGCTGGTCTCGTTACGCTCGAAGACATTGTCGAAGAAGTTGTGGGCGAAATTGCGGATGAATTTGATCGTGATAAGATTGCGGTCAATAAGGTTAGTTCATCAGAGTGGGTAGTAAACGGCACCTTGCCTGTTGAAGACGCCATCGAGATGGGATTTCCTCTTGAGGAGTCTGATGAGTATGACACCATAGCAGGCTGGATGCTTGATGAGCTGGGGCATATCCCTCACGTTGGGGAGTCGGTGAGTCGTGAAGGCTACGTGTACACCGTGCTAGGTATGCGTCGTCGTCGTGTTGCGCGCATTAGGATCGAGGCTCTGTCTTTGCCATTAAAGGATGAAGAGGCGAGCGAAGAGCGTCATCTTTTCAATCGTCACTCTTCCGAAGAAGAAAAGAATTCATAAATGAAAACAAAATCGAGCGGCAAGAATTTTATCAGCGTCATTATTCTTCTTGTTGTTGTGTGTGGCACGCTTTTTGTTGGATGCGCAAAAGTGTGGACCGACTATCTCTGGTATCAAAGCGTTGGACAAACAGCGGTTTTTTGGACGCGCTTTAGTTCAGTCGCGACGGTTTCTTCGACAACATTTTCAATAGTCGCAGCAGTATTGCTGCTTACGATGCTTGCGGCGTTGCGTCTAGCGCCAGGCTGGCGGCGTCATACGAGCGGCCAGTCACGAGCTCGTGTCGTTGATACACCCCAAGGGCCGAAGACGGTTCAAGATCCGCGCGCCTTCTTGGATGTAATAGGCGATAAGATTTCGCCAATTTTGCGTGTCGTGATTTGTATTGCCGCGCTTGTTATCGCCTTTATGTTTGCCGGGACCCTTTCGCAGCATTGGGAAACAATGAGGCTTGCGCTTTCGAAGGTTGCTTTTGGCACGAGCGACCCCCAATTTGGCATTGATGTGGGCTTTTATGTCTTTCAATTACCTGCTGTCAAAATCGTTCTTAATGAGGCCGGCAACCTTATCGTGCTCTCAATTCTCTTAACAGGTCTGGTGTATCTTTTTGCCGGAGGTATTCGTCCCTGGTCTAAGAGTGAGAAAGTTGTCCCTCATGCAAAGGCGCATCTTTCGGTACTGCTCGCTCTCTTCATGATCTTGGAATGTGCCAATACGCTTGTACGCATGCTTGAGCTCAACTATTCAACACGTGGCCAGGTGTTGGGCGTTTCTTATACTGACGCGCATGCACAAATTCCCGCGTTTTTGATAATGGCGGGTATTTGCATTCTCATCGCAGTCTTGCTTTTGTTTAATATTTCGCATAAAGGGTGGAAGCTCCCTATTGTGGGCATTGCGGTCTGGGCAGGTGCGAGCATAATTTTGACAGGCATTTTTCCCGAAATTATTCAGCGTTTTATCGTGCAGCCAAACGAGGTTTCGCTTGAGGCGCCCTATATTCGCCGTAATATAAAATCAACACGGACGGCATATGGCTTGACTGACGTCGAGGAAAAAACTTTTGCCGCGACTAATGATTTAACTGAGCAAAACGTTGAGGACGACAAGGATACAATCGATAACATTCGACTGTGGGACCCGTCGGTCGCCAAGCAAAGCTATGTGCAACTTCAGGCAATTCGTCCTTACTATAATTTCAATGATGTAGACGTTGATCGCTATAAAGTTAATGGTCAGTTGCGCCAAGTGCTTGTTTCTCCACGCGAGATGAATATTAGCCAACTGGCTTCAACTGCACAAACATGGGTGAATCAGCACTTAGTGTATACGCATGGATACGGTAGTGTTATGAATGCCGCGAGTGTTTACGATTCTCGTGGATTGCCTGACTTCATCGTGGGGGATGTCCCTCCAAAGGTGTCTTCAAGCGCTGGCCAGTCAGAAGACTTAAAGATAACGGAACCACGTATCTATTTTGGCGAAGAGGAAAGTCAATACGTGGTAGTAAACACCAAGATGAAAGAGTTTGATTATCCGCAAGGAGCGAAAAACGCTACAACAACATATAAGGCGCAATCAGGCATAAAAGTCGGGTCATTTTTTAGGCGTGCGGCGTGGTCACTGCGTTTTAAGTCATTGCAAATGATGCTTTCAAGCTATATCACGCCTGACAGTCAAGTGCTGATGAACCGTAACGTAAAAGCGCGTATCAATGAACTTGCTCCATGGCTTACTGTGGATGATGATATATATACAGCTATTGTTGATGGTCGTACCGTGTGGATTGCCGATGGCTATACAACGAGTTCGATGTACCCCTATTCAGAACGACTTGAAGATTCTGACACGAACTATATTCGTAATTCGGTAAAGATTACTGTTGATGCCTATACGGGAAAAACGACCTTTTATGCGTTCGATGAAAAGGATCCAATTCTCAAGGCATGGCGTACAATATTTCCCTCGTTGTTTAAAAGTGGGAAAGAAATACCGACCGCAGTGCTCAATCATTTGCGTTACCCCAAAGAGCTTTTCCAAGCGCAGGCTGAGATTTATCGCACCTACCATATGACAGATTCCACTGTTTTTTATAACAAAGAAGACCAATGGGAAATTGCTGGCGCGAAAAGTGGTAAAGAGATGGAGCCTTTCTTTGTGCTTCTCAAATTGCCAGGAGCCAAAAAAGAGCAGTTCTATATGATGCAGCCCTATACTCCACGCAATCGGAGCAACATGATTGGCTGGATGGCGGTGTCGTGTGATCCCGACTCATATGGCGAGCGGACCGTGTATCTTTTCCCGAAAGAGCGCGTCATTCTTGGGCCTGAACAGATTTCAGCACGCATAAACCAAGATCCTGTGATTTCTCCGCAATTTTCATTGTGGGATCAGCGGGGCAGCCAAGTAATCTTTGGCAATATGGTCGTTGTCCCCATACATAACTCAATTGTGTATGTTCAGCCAGTTTTCTTGCAGGCAGAGCAAACCGCGATACCAGAACTCGCATCTGTTGTTGTTGCTTATGGCGATAAGATGGTTATGGATCGTGACTTCAAGACAGCCCTTAAGAAGGTGTTTGGTAGTTCTTCATCTGAGAGTTCAACTTCTGAGACGGGAAGTTCAACCGATGCGACAGGCACGACAACGAACCCCGACACTTCAATTTCTAGTGATTCGGCTGGAACAGCGGATACAAGCAGTTCATCGAGCGGTTCGCTTCCTGCGCAGGCAAGCAAATTATACGAAGAGGCACTGAGTGCGCAAAAATCTGGTGATTGGGCCACCTATGGCGATAAAATTGAGGCACTCGGAAAAATTTTGAACCAAATGGCTAAGTAGGGACGTATTTGATACTTTGTGAACGACATAGTACGAAGATGGCGCAGGTGCTTTTTGCCGCCTGCCTTTCGGTTGTCTTTTTGGCGACAATGCACGGCGCTGTGGCGCAAGCCAGTTCCGCAAAAGGCATTATGTCTTTTGGTATGTCAAAAGATGACCAATCCTTTTTCTATCAAGAAGTGTCTTTACATGAGCGTTTCAATGCGGGCCCTTTGCAAGAGAGCGATTACAGTCTCGATTTGTTATCAAAAACTTCGGTAGGTAAAACGTATGATGGCAAAGACATTGACCTGCGCACATCGCTCAATACAACACAAACTGCGCAGCCCGAAGAAACAAACATCGGCCAGTCGCTTCGCACTACGGCTGAAGTATCGAAACAGGCTCCCTCTGCTCTCTATAATCCCGAAACTGCGGCAGGGTTTGAATATGGAACGCAGGATGAGGCGGCGGGTGCTACCACGAATGCGGCCGATGCCACGGCAGTGACAAGCGGTTCGGGGAGCGTAATTACTGCCTTAACGGCATTGTCTGGATGGAAGCGCGTATTCGTTTCATGGTATGGGCCAGGATTTTACGGCAACCATATGGCCAATGGCGAAATCTTGCGCACCGACAGTATGATCTTCGCGCACAAGACGTTGCCCTTTGGCACGAAGATTGAGATGCGCTACAACGGCAAGACGGCCGTTGGCATCGTGAAAGATAGAGGCCCCTTTATCCCAGGTCGTGAATTCGACTTAGGGCCAGGCATTGCAAAAGCGCTCGGGTTCAGCGGTGTCCACTATGTGTATTACCGCATAGTTGAATAAGAATCGAACTCGATGACGATGCAAATTTCCGCAACTCTTCGTGGTTTTGAACTTAGCGAAAGTTATCAGCGTTCAAAAAATCTTGCAGAAACCTGGGCTCACTTTCGCGTTACTCTCAGTCCTCTTGAGCCGCAGACAGTAGATTCGTATCCAGACCTTGCGAAGCGGTTGCTCGAAACATATCCACACTTGCGTATTCATGCTTGTGATAATGGCAACTACAAATCATTTCCTGCGGAACTCGCGAAAACTGAGATTGCTCATGCTTTTGAGCACATCATGATTGAGCTTCTCGCTCAAGAAAGCGATGCGTTACGATTGGATATTAAGGGGCAAACGGCGTGGAATTTTTCGAAGGATGGACAAGGAGTCTATCGAATTCGGATTAAGGGATTTTCATCAGAGGAGCAAGCGCGCAAAATCAGTCAACAAGCGTGTATCGTTTTCCAAGATTTATCACGATAAAAATGCCCTTTGGGGGTATGATAATTTATAACAAACTGAGAACCACGACGTACACAATTTTTTGATACCGGAGGTGTTGAGTCATGGCAAAAGGAAATGGCATTAGCTCGTTTATTTTGGGAGGACTTATCGGAGCAGGAATAGGGCTCCTCTTTGCACCTCGCACCGGTCGCGAGACACGTGAGTTCCTTTCAGATAGAGCATTAGAGTATTGGGATCAGGCTGATGATGTCTATGAGACGGGTCGTGAAATTGCTGCTGATGCCTATTACACAAGTCGCGATATGGCCGCAGAGGCTTACTATACCGGTCGTGAGCGCGCAACAGAAATGAGCGATACAGTGCGCGATAAGATTGAGGATGCGCGTGAGCGCTTGTATGACGCAGTAAATAAGGCGAACACTCCTGTCGAGGAGGCGCCCGCTCCAAGTCCTGCGCCAGCCGAAGTGCAGGCTGAAGCCGCACAAGAGCAGGCTCCTGCTCCCGAGCCAGCTGTAACTTCAGTGCCTGCCGAGTAAAACTCCTAGTAAATTAGTAACAATTCAGGATAAATCGGTCTCGTTTTCACGGGGCCGATTTATACTAAAAAGGTCAAAGGAGTAAGTATGGTAGAGCATGTGACAATTTCGCTGAGGCAAATTTATCGTTGCCAAGTATTAAACCAAAAGCAAGAGCTTGTGGGGACGGTTGATGATGTACTTTTTCATCCCACACTGCCAAAGGCTGTTGGCTTTTCGATAAAGCCCTACCGAGTAGGTGGCATTATTGCTCTTCCTATGCGCTATCTTCTTTTTGAGAACACTTCGCTGAATGACAATGGCCAACTTGTCGTGACATTTCAGGGTAAAGAGCCCCAAACAGAAAAAGAGCAAAAGGCTGCTCGCTCTGCGTGGAATGTTCGCGCAGAAAAGATTTTGGGATTCTCGTGGGATGAGAGCGTTATCTATTACGGCCAAAATGTTTTCACGCTTGGGGGAGAACCTCTAGGGAAAGTTAGTGACGCTCGGTTTGACTTGAGCACTGGCGCGGTATCAGTTTTACAGGTCACCGCTGGAACGGGCTCAGACGCTTTGCTTGGAAAACGAAGCATACCGGGGGCGCTTATCAAAGGTTTTAATTCCGAAACCTTTGGTGTTATGTGCGAGAATTCTGCGGCAGACATTGAACTTGATGGCGGCGCGGCTAAACAGGCAGGCAAGGCTGCTGTGGTTGCAGCCGACGCGGGCAAGAAAATCGGTGAAGCAACAATTAAGGGCGCGGCAAAAGCGGCCGTGTATAGTGAGCGTGCTTTAAAGCAGGCCTCGCAGACGAAGGCCGGCAAGAAGACGAAGAAATGGCTCAACTCCTTTGTTCAGGATATAAAAGACGCGATGGATGATGAAGAGTGACGGTACGTGAGTGAACTAAAAGTAAAAAATCACAAAATTCAGAGACCTTCTCACTTTAAAAAGTATGGAGCGCTGGCGCTTGGAATTATTGTCATAATTTTTGTGACAATATTTTTTGCTGTCTATCCTACCTTCGCGGTGCATGATATTTACGTGAAATACGGCAAAGATACCTACCAGACTACAAGTAATGCAACGCTTGAAGCAGTCTTTTCAAAGATTAATGACGGTTCAGTTGCGCCAGGCAATCTCGTTAGCTTAACAGGCTCGGTAATCGAAACGGGCACGGGCGCGCCTATAGTTTTGGGCGTCAACGGAAAGGTTGCTCCCGGAAGTACACTGTTGAAAAACGGCGACGTTATTACCGCGACAAGTGGGCAAAATACTGTCGAGAAAAAAGTAAAAAAAGAGGTCGAAGGGCATATTGGCTTCAACCATCAAGGCCAGGGACCAGTACTTACCGTTGAATCGGTAGGCAAAAATCCTGTTACGACAATTATTAAGGGAGAAAAAAGCGGCGCAGTTGTGAGTCGCACTGTCACTCAAAAGGGCGTTAAGCCTTTTGTTCAGTACAACACCTATGCCAACAATAAGTACAAAATTGTAGCGCTTACGTTTGACGATGGACCAAGCCCCCGCTACACGCAAAAAGTCCTCGCTGTCTTAAAAAAATATCAGGTCAAAGCAACCTTTTTCGAATTAGGCACGCAAATCAAAAAGTATCCTGAGATTACCAAAGCGGTTGCGGCTTCGGGCAACCAAGTCGCTCTGCACTCAGAACATCATGTTCGATTGGCTCACGCATCAATCAAAAAGATAAATAAAGAGGTTTCTCAAGGCAAAGAGACCATCAAGAGCGTGACGGGTTCTTATCCAACTTTTATGCGTCCGCCTTATGGCTCAGTTGATGGATCGGTCTTTGACGCGCTTCACGCGAATGGTCTCGGCATTGGGCTTTGGAGTATCGATACACGCGATTGGTCTCGTCCTGGCGTAAAACATATTATTCGGGTGGCAAAAAAATATGCGTATCCAGGTGCGGTGATTTTGATGCACGATGGGGGAGGCAATCGTCAACAAACAGTTGATGCGCTTCCCGCGATTATCAAAGCCTATAAAAGAGCCGGCTATCATTTTGTTACACTGGATGAATATGCTCAGTGTTTAGGAAAGCGATAGACTTTTTTAAGATACATTTATGAGCGAATTAAGACCTCATGGGGTGATACGACCATATCCATGGCGACGTCGTGCTCTTCAAGAGGAAGCACATCGTAGAGTAATTCATCGAAAATGACGCCGATGGCCGTTGAGTCTTCTCTGCGTTGTCCAAGCATCCTGTCATAGAAGCCCTTGCCGTAGCCGATGCGCATGCAATCGCGGTCAAAAGCGACTCCGGGCACAATAATAACGTCGACTTCATCGAAAGGGACTTCGGGCCACGTCGCAGGAGGCTCTAATATCCCTCCGTAGCCCTCGACAAACGTTTCTCCCCCTAGGACTTCAGTAAAGAGCTTCGGGCTGCATAGATGGAGCGAGAGGCGGTCCTCGCCAGTAACAACACGAGGCATAACGACACGTTCAAGCGCGCATTCCTCTGAATCAAAAAGCGCTCCGAGGGCTGGCAAGATGTTTATCTCGCCACCAAAGGGCACATAGGCAGAAATTGTTTTTGCTTGTTTGAGTGATGGTAAAGACAAAAGTTGGTCAGCCAACTCTTCAGCGGCACGCGCTCGATCCCTCCCAGAAAATCCAGCACGACGCTCAAGCGCCTTTTTTCTGAGTTCATGTTTGCGATGCTGAACCATAAGTTTCTCCTCGTGCTACAAAATACCCATTTTTTGCAGAACACTTCCTACCAAAAGAACAATAGTAAGCGCGATAACAACTAAGGCAGTAATCCAAGCAAGAATATTGGTGAGCTTTTTGTTGGTGTACTTTCCCATAATACGCTTATCGTTGATGATTAGTATCTGGAAAATCATCAAAATAGGGAGCAAGACTCCATTTATTGCTTGGGACATAACCATGATGGTAATAAGGGGAGCCTTGGGGACAAGCACAAGGGCGGCTCCAAACAGAATGACGAAAGTAAAAATGATATTGAACGCGGGAGCCTCGCTGAATGAATGATCAAGCCCGCGCTCCCAGCCAAATGCTTCCGTGACGGCATACGCAGCAGTTAGCGGCAATACGCAGGCAGCCAAAAGAGACGCGCCCGCGAGACCAACCGCAAAGAGGATGGTCGCGTATTTACCGGCGACAGGTGTCAGGGCTTTTGCTGCCGCTTCAGCCGAACTTACCAAGATGCCATTTTTATAGAGGGTCGCACCTGTTGCGACGATGATGAACCAAGCAACAATATTGGCGCTTATGGCTCCCGTAATAACATCAACACGCTGATAGAAGAGATTTTTTACTGACGTACCTTTGTCAACAATGTTTGACTGCACGAAAAACTGCATCCAAGGTGCAATTGTTGTACCGACCGTTGCAACCACAAGTAGAACAAAATTTACGTTTGGTTCAAATTGCGGAACGACCGTTGCATGAATGACTTCGCCCCAATTTGGCTTTGCCATAAAGGCAGCGATGATATAGGTCACAAAGACACTTGAAAGCACCAAAAATACTTTTTCAACATATTTAAAAGAACTGCGAGTGACGAGAAGCCATACGGTAATCGCGGCAATGGGTACCGAAATATAACGGCTTACGCCAAAGAGTTCGAATGCGGCAGCAATACCAGCGAATTCCGCGACACTCGTTGCCGCGTTGCTGGCGAGAAGCGTGGTCATCGCAAAAATTGTAGACTTGACGCCAAACTTTTCACGAATGAGCGCCGCGAAGCCCTTGCCAGTGACCGCTCCCATGCGGGCAGCCATTTCTTGGACAACGATGAGCGAAAACGTCATGAGGAAAATCATCCAGAGCGTTTTGTATCCAAAAGTGGCTCCGTCTGTAGAATACGTGGAAATACCACCCGCATCGTTGCCCGCGCTTGCGGCAATAATGCCGGGGCCCATTGCGGTTATTACGAGGCCAAGACGTTTATACCATGGCGTACGCTGTGCAGCTGGTTGAGTTTCTATGTCATTTTGCGGTGTCATATGTGCGTGTTATCCCAAAATGCTCGCTGAAAAGGCTGGAACGTAAACGAGTAGCAGAAAAGCGCTGCCTAATACAATCAGTGTGCATACGAGCATGGCGATAAGAGAAATGCCCGCTGGTGAAGTTGGCTTTCCTTTGTCGTCGCGACGCACTGTCATATTGACGAGAGCGGTAAGCAAAAGCCCGCTGACAAGTGCTGCTGCAAAAACGCACAACCCGTACGCGCTCGAAAGTCCAATTGAGCCTGTGAGCAAATCGGTTAGTGCAAGAACGATAATGCCTGAGAATAAACCACTCGCAGAGGCGACGCCTCCTCCAAATAAGAAGCGCTTGGCGAGCGAGGGGCGTTCATCTTTTTTGGCATCTGTGAGCAGTTCGATGCCACGAATCGCGCTTTCTTCAAGTGAAATGAGAATGAGCGGCAAAATGGTTGCGCCAAGAGTGGCAATCTGAGCGGCGCCAGCAAGCAATACTAAGATGCCGAAAGTTTTTGAACTCATTTGGGCAGAACTCGCCATATATTTACTGTTCAGTGTTGATGAAGCAAGCGACATGCCAAACAGGGCAATCAGCCACAAGACAATCCAGCCGCTTCGACGAGGCATGAGCCATGCGAGGGGGTTGGCACCCTCTTTGTGCTCGCTGCGACCAGTTGCCCGCACGAGGTCTTCTTCCGCTTCTTCCTCGAGAACGTCGAGCGCATCATCGATGGTAACGATACCAAGGAGTTTATGCTTATCATCAACGACCGGAACAGAGAGCAAGTCATATTTCGAGATAGTTTCCGCTACCTCTTCTTGGTCATCATCAGGATTGGCCACAAAAAGATTGCGTTCCATGATTTCGCCCAATGTCTTCTCAACAGGTTCAAGAAGTAGTTGGCGTAATGAAACGACGCCCTTGAGCTCGTTTTCTGAATCAATGACGTACACGTAATGAATGCTTTCGCGTTGTTCTGCCACATCACGGATGTGCTCGATGGTCTCTTCAACCGTCATAGACTCACGCCCAGTGGTGACTTCAGGAGTCATGATACCGCCCGCGGTTTTTTCGCGATAACCGAGCAGTTTACGGATGGCATCAGAGTCTTCGACGCCCATAAGGCGCAGGAGGCGTTCTGCTTTGCCGTAATCAAGGTCGCCGATGACGTCGGCAGCATCGTCAGGATCCATTTCAGCCAGCAAGTCAGAAGCGCGTCGCTCGGAGAGGTCTTCAATGACGTCGGCTTGGTACTCCTCTTCGAGTTCTGAAATTGTCTCAGCAGCTTGTGTGTTGTCGAGGTGGGCAAATACCGCTGCGCGTTGGTTTGGCGCGAGTTGCTCCAAAATGTCTGCGACGTCTGCTGGGTGTAACTCATGAAGACGTTTGTGTGTTACCGAGAGCTTTACTTGGCTTAAGTCATGCTCAAGCAAGTCCATATAGTTCCACGCAATAAGATTTTCAGGAATGCTCTGATTAAAAATTGAGAGAAAACGGCCTACAGTTTTTTCAAAGCCAGGGGAGATGGCGCGTAAAAGCCCGCGCATACCGACTTCTGCTCCAAGCAGACGAAGTGTGTTGCTCGAATCGGATAGTTTGAGGTCGTTTACGCGAACGACTTTCATGCCTTGAGTGTCGACAATTTGTTTGTTGAGAAGGTCACGAGAAAGCAAAATCTCATCAGACTGCAAGTAACTAAAGCGCAGCTCGTCGGATGACGTGTTGAGCTCGACCTTATCGCCCTCAAACTCTTTGACATATTTGCGCCACGACAACATAAAGGGCGTCTTATCGGGTCCTTTAAAGGCAAGCGCAGTTACACGAGGGAAGACCTCGCCAGTTGCGATGGCTATATCGCTAATTGTTCCGATTTGCTCGTCAGCGGCATCTACGACCGGCTTTCCGAGCAGTTGGGAAAGATAAATCACGGGATTCCTCCGTTATGTTAAGTGGCCTCGATGAGTGCTCCTCGCATAACAGAGTCAAATGCGCATATGCGCTACAAGGGAACACCTACCGAGGCTGGGTACTGTGAGGTTTCACAGAAGTCCTTTTCTCTCGGTTATAGGTACGGCTGAGCAAAAAATCGGCACAGCACAGGTGTCTAGTATACACAAAATGCGCAGCAAGGTGCCAGTCTTCGCGTAGTGAGACGGACAGAATTGCGTTTATTTGCTTTAAAAATTTGAGAGTACTTCGTTAATGACGCGACTCCAGCCATCGCCGGCAAAACCTTCGACTATGGCAGTATTTTCAATGTTATCGATGCGCTTATCGATCCCCGGCGAACGAAGGGCATTCTCAACGAGAATGCTGACGCTCACCACTTCGGCACAGAGCATGTCGCTGGGCGCATCGCCAATCATGATGGCGCGTGAGGGATCAATGCCGCGATATTCGAGGTCAAGCGCAATAGCCCTGCGTTTTGACACGCCGGCTGGGGTGAGATGATAGGCGCGAATAGGCTCATCGCTTGCTTTGAGTGTGTGCAGGCGGGGATGGATGACACCGTTATCAATCAGCGAGAGAGGAAGATCAATCTCGTCGAGAAGCTCAAGGGCTGCTTGGCGATTGAGGAAGCCGCGCAGTACCTCGGTAGCGTCGCGGTGGACGTCCCACGGCGTGTGATATTCGATGCAACCAGGGAATGCTTCCATAAGTCTCTCAACAACGCCGTGTTCGCGAATAATTTCAATAGGCGTTTTTGTTATGAGCTGACGTTTAAGTTCAGAGTTCCACTCAGGGATATCGAACATGAAGGTGCGCTCTTTACCATCAAAATATGAGCGAATTGCGCCAGCTTCCGCGATGTAATCGGTCCACCCGCACATGCGCGTAATTTCTGTAAGTTGTGCACATGAACGTCCCGTGACAGGAACAATGGGCAGACCGGCTTTATTTGCCGCGACAACGGTTGCCGCGGTATTAAAATCGGGGTTCCCCTCGCCGTCAATAAGAAGGGTGCCGCCGCGACCAAGCAGAGTACCGTCAAGGTCAGTGTAGACAATATCAACTTGGGCGAGCTTTTCGAGAAGTTCTGGTGAGTCTTTAAGAAAGCGCGTCATTTCTCCTCCTGAGAATAGAGACCGGCTAGCGCAAAAGATGCAAGGTCATCAGCAAGTTTATGATAGTCGAGTTCGGGGTGAACAACAGTCCAGTTTAGGGCACCTGCTAAAAAAGTCGCCCAAATGGTCTGAGCGGTGAAGTGGACGTTCAAATCTTGACGAAAATGGCCATCTGCTTGGCCACGTTCAATTTCCCGCACAAAGAGGGCAGTGATGATTTCAATGCTTGCGTTGAGCGTTTCGCGCCACTCGCGGTCTTCACGCCACATTTCTGAAAGCAGGAATTTTGCGAAATCTCGTCGCTTTTCAATCTGGCGCATCTGCTCGTGGGCAAGCGCGGTAATGGCTTCCTCCGGCGTCATGTCTGGTTCGACAGCGCGCTCAAGTCGTACCGCCAAAAATTCGAGACCAGATTTTATGAGCTGTTCAGCCAAAGCGGCTTTTGAATCAAAATAGTAATAGACAACGCCCTTGGCTACTCCTGCCTTGGCTGCGATTTCATCTACTGATGCGCCCGCGTACCCACGCTCGCCAATGATGCTCATCGCGGCGGAAAAGAGAAGTTCTTTTTTGCTTTTCTTTTTGGGTTTTTCGGATGCCATGAAAGTCCTTTTGAAGACAGGGTGGTTGCTGTTCATTATAGCGCAAGCAACTTTCGTTATAATACAGGTATGGCTAAAATCGACGCACAAAACATAGCGCTCACATATTCTTCGGTCGGGGAGGACATTCACGCTCTCAAGGGGGTGTCTTTCTCTGTTGAGGCGGGCGAACCTATTGCGATAATCGGCCCATCGGGCTGTGGCAAGTCGACCATATTGAAATTGATAGCGGGACTTATAAAGCCAAGCGCTGGAGAGCTAAAAATAAATGACCAAGTAGTCGAAAAGCCGCGCAAAGAAACAGCACTCATTTTGCAGGATTATGGGTTGCTCCCATGGAAAACGGTCATAGGGAATGCGGCACTCGGGCTCAAGATTGCTGGCGTAAAGCGTGCAACGGCACGCGCGAAGGCTCATGAGGCGCTTGAAGTTGTCGGTCTCGCTGACGTTGAGAAGAGTTACCCCGCACAACTTTCAGGCGGCATGAAACAACGCCTTGCATTGGCCCGCTCCCTTTCGCTTGAGTGTGATATTTTGCTCATGGACGAGCCTTTAAGCGCTCTTGATGCTTTGACGCGTGAAGAGTTGCAAAACGTACTTCTTCACTTGTGGGAAAAACGCGCCTACACGCAGATTTTGGTCACTCATTCGATTGAAGAGGCGGCCTTTTTGGGGCGCCGCATTGTGCTGATGGGTGGGAAGCCCGGATGCATAAAAGAGGTCATCGAAAATCCCGGTATGGGCTCTGAGTCATATCGCACCACGCAGGAGTATTTTGATATCTGTACGCGCGTGCGCGCATTGTTGCAGGCGGAGGTGACCCGTGGATAAACGCATTTCACATGCTGCCAAGCGCATTGGCGGATATGTAGTCGCGACCATCGCTCTTGTTGCGCTGTGGGCTTTGCTCTCAAAAGTAATCGGCTCACCCGCGCTGCCTATGCCAGGGTCTGCGGCAAAGCAGTTTCTGAATCAACTCCCCGAGCTCCTGCCTCAGGCAGGCATATCACTCCTTCGCGTAGTGGCCGCGATGTTGATTGGTACATTGTTGGGTCTTCCGTTAGGCCTCATAATCGGGCGTTCGAAAAAAGCCGACACCATTTGTGCTCCGCTTTTATACCTGCTTTATCCCATACCTAAAGTGGTATTTTTGCCCGTTTTGATGGTTTTGCTTGGTCTTGGTAATGCTCCCAAGATTGTGCTTATCGCTGTGGTGATTTTCTTCCAAACCATGATGACCGCGCGCGATAGTGCTCAGTCGATTCCTGAGGCAAGCATTATGAGCGTCCGTTCGCTCGGAGCTAGTCGACGCGATATTGCTTTTGATGTTGTGCTCCCGGCTTCGTTGCCTGATGTGTTTACTGCTCTGAGGATTAACACGGGCACCGCTATCGCCATCCTGTTTTTGGCTGAATCGATTGCGGGGACAAGTGGCCTTGGTTATTACATCGTGAACGCATGGGGCATGATCGATTACCCCTCGATGTTTGGCGGCATTATTGCTATGGCGCTTATGGGAGTTGTTCTCTACGAATTTGTGAATATGCTTGAGGCGCGGCTAACCCGCTGGCGCAGGGCTTAACATCTAGAAAATCATATCAGCGTTTGTTTATTTTTTGCATAGGCAAACGTCTTTCCCGCATAGTGTTCAACACGATAATCACTGTTTGCCTCGCGAATAAGTTGTTCAAGCGCTTCTCTGTTGCCATCAAGATGATAGGTGGACAGCGCCAGTTTTGGCGCGAATTCTTTGAGCACTTTTTGCGCGCCATCAAGCAAAAGCTGTTCGGCGCCTTCAATATTAGCTTTGATAAAGTCGACTTTTTGAATATTGTTGCGCTCAACCCATTCATCGAGCGCATAAGTTATCACGGTTTCAGTTCTCTGCTTTTTCCTTGTCGCTAAACCTGAAGTTCCGAGCTCTTTAGAATCGATTGATATTTCGGCTGTGCTGGTGTGATTCGATAGCGCGGCTTTGACGGGATGAGCGTTTTTGCACAGACGGTTATGTGATAGCGTGTTTTTCAGCTGGTGATACGTCTCGGAAACGGGCTCAAAAGAATATATGGCGGATGGCTCAAAGAAGCTTGCGAGAATATCGAATAGCCCTATG
>CALLZE010000154.1 GCA_937858655.1 uncultured Coriobacteriales bacterium | reverse complement strand
TGTTCAACTCTATTAACACCTCGCCAAAAGTTTTGGGGAACAATCAGCCAGCAACGTTGCTTTTCTCTGTTAATCCTGATCCGTCAAGCGATGATCAATGGAGTTATGGTGGTTGTTCGACTGATAAATCATGCCATGTCAATGGTGTTGTGACTCGTTACTTCGGCGAGCAGTCGGGCGGAACGTGGCTCAACTGGACGAGCGGCAATTAATTAGAGTGACGTTTAAGGTTTTAAGTAAGTAAAACACCCCGCAAAGGCGAGGTGTTTTTTTATGTAATATTGTTTTATAACCAACAGCTTTAAACAAAAAAGCGACTGTTTTAAACGTTTAGCAAATGCGAGGAAGCTGCTCTCCGACAAGCGTATCCATGATACGCGTAGCGCCGAAACCGTTCTTAACCGAAACGCGACCAGAGGGTCCTTCGAGCACTTCGCCAACGATTGCTGCATCTGTTCCATAGGGAGATGCTTTCATGGCCTTAAGCGCTGCCTCAGCCTGACCTGCAGGCACAATGGCAACCATCTTGCCTTCATTTGCTACCTGAAAAATGTCGTAACCAAGCATCTCTGAAGCTCCGCGAACCTGCTCATGAACGGGCACGTCATTTTCGTAGACGAGCATTGCGACTTCAGAATCTCCGGCAATCTCATTGAGCGTTGAGGCAAGTCCGCCGCGGGTTGGGTCGCGGAAAACGCGCGTGTCAGGCGCTACTTCAAGAATGTCTGCGATCATGTGGTTGAGCGGAGCGGCATCCGTCTCAAGAGACGTCTCAAATTCAAGACCTTCACGCTGAGAGATAATGCAAATGCCATGATCGCCCAGCGTTCCTGAGAGCAGAATCTTATCGCCGGCCTGACAGTTTTTAGCGCTCAGATTGCGTTCTGCTGGCAGTGTGCCTACGCCTGCGGTATTGATATAAATGCCGTCAGCTTGACCTTTGCCAACGACCTTAGTATCACCCGTAACAATCTTAATCCCGGCCTCTCGCGCCGTTTTTGCCATGGAGGCAATAATGCGCTTAAGGTTTTCGAGAGGATAGCCTTCTTCAAGAACGAATCCGACCGAGAGATAGCGGGGGGTTGCTCCCGAGGTTGCGACGTCGTTAACGGTTCCGCATACAGCCAAATGTCCAATGTCGCCGCCAGGGAAGAAGTGAGGATGCACGACAAAAGTATCAGTTGAAAAAGCGATGCGCTCTCCGCCCATATCGAGTGAAGCAGCATCCTCTAGTTGGACGTCGCTAAATTCAGTGGTGAAAATATCTTCGATAAGGTCACGCATCATTGAGCCACCCGAGCCGTGGGCGAGTAATATTTGGTCGGTATCTTGTGACAACGCCATAAAAGCTCCTTTATATGTGCTGCTTAAAGAAAGTTTAAGCAGGCTTGCTGCCACGCTGGCAGGTTAAATTCGTCCGTAATCGGTATAACGATAATAAGCCGCGCATGAACCCTCGCTCGAAACCATGCAAGGACCAATAGGATGCTCTGGCGTGCACGTCTTTCCAAAAAGGCGACACTCATAGGGCAGCATTGCTCCACGCAAAACGTCACCGCACTGGCAACCTTTGATTTCGCGCGGCTCGGGAGGATGAAGTTCGATACGTTTAAGCGCATCAAATTGTGCGAATTCCTCGCGAATGGCAAGCCCCGTACCAGGGATAAGACCCAGCCCGCGCCACTGCGCGTCAGTTGGTTCGAAGACTTCATAAATTGCTTCGACTGCGGTGGGATTGCCTTCAAT
>CALLZE010000153.1 GCA_937858655.1 uncultured Coriobacteriales bacterium | reverse complement strand
CGGCAAATAATGCACAGTGCGTGTCATGTCATGATGACCAGAAAACTTGGTATACATCAACTCATTCTGATGGATACCCCAGTCTTTCCTCACCAACAACTTTAACCGCGTCAGTAGATTCGGGTCTCAACGGTTATCCGTTAGTGGGCACATTTCCTGGCGAGTCAGTGGTTGAATCCTCGACTCTTAATGCACATGCACGTATTGAGGCATATGATACCTACGATCGAGGAGATTGCCGATTCTGCCATAGCTCTCACGCGAATGGAGCGAAAAGCCAACTCAATACCGACCGTGGCGAACTTCGAGCAATGAAAGCAACGGGCGGCGTAGTTTCTGACGAAGAAAAGACGAGTGGCGCATACGCTTCATTCTGTCTCTCGTGTCACAATAGCTCAAACAAGGGTACGCCATGGGCAGCCGCAGAGGACGTCGCATCGTATGTGTCACTTCCTGCAGGCTCAACTGAGGCGAGCCGCACAGCTTTCTTAAAATCAAATGCCGGCCATAAAATCACAACGACTACAGCAGAGTTGCCCGCCGGCTCATCTCTCCCGTGCTACGCATGCCATAACCCGCACGGTTCGTCGACCAACGCAATGAATTTTAACGATGAACTGGGCACCAACCTCAAGAACAACGATGATTTTTGCTATACCTGCCATGTAACGAGCGATGGGTACGTGTGCGAGGACGGCAATGCAGGCGTTACGGTTAAACTTGCCGATGCAAAGCGCCAAACAGTCTATGGTATTAAGCGTGATGGTAGCGACAACAGCAAATTGAAACTTTCAGATAATGAGGGCCATCAAAAGGGCAGTTCCGTTTCGTGTTCAACGTGCCACGGCAACCAGCATAACCCTAATAACTATTCAAATACTTGTGGAGCAAACGGCTTGCCCTGCACACAGTGCCACGCCACACCATCGGGCGAGTATCCAACCGCATCTGCGTATGCCAATATGACTTATCAGTCAGCAACAACCACGGGCACCGCGGCGTATCGCTGGACCGTAACGCATACGGCGCACATGATGCCGGCATGGAAGAGTTATGCAACGAATGACACTACACAGTCGGGCGTCTATTGCTCAGGCTGTCATGGATGGGTAACGCCAACTATTGAGAGCACATCACTTGCGGGCCGTGATACGGGAGCAACTCTTCGCAATGCCTTTAAGGGCACCGCGGTTGCTCAAAGTGATTACTTGTCAACAACAACTGAAACGACTGGCGGTCTGTGCCTGTCGTGCCATGCAGCGGGCAACAGCGTGTCGGCGCCTACGTCGGGAACGAGCAATTCGCTCAATGCCCTCACGCCAACCGACTACAGTTCGTGCTACCACAACTATTCTGTGCCTATTTCGCGCAAGGCCAAGGCTAATGGCATCGAGTCTAAGTACACAAAAACCTTTAATGCGAACTGCACGAAGTGCCACAATAATGCTGAGCCGATTGCCGATCCAGTCAACAACGAGGGCTCGCTTGAGCTTAACGCACACTATAAAGACAAGGCACGTCTGCTCGCCAACTTTGGTATTCGCGCTGATATCTCTAAGCCAGTAGGCCACGACGATATTTTGACGACGACGTGCGACAACTGCCATGGTACGGGTAAGGTCAATGTCGCACACGGCGGTAAGCGCTCTGGCCGTTGCTTCGAGGGCTGCCATTCGCCTGAGCAGATTTACAATATCTCTGAGCACAAGAGCCTCAGCTGGTACACAACGTGTCAGACCTGCCACTCGGCTACGCGCAAACAGTCCAACCATCCTGTTGCTGCTGATACCTGTTCAACAACGGGATGTCATAAAAATATGGGTATTCATGTACGCGCAAATGAGGGCAAATGCTTCAGTGGCTGCCACTCACCAGGCGATATCTTGAATCAGACAAAAAGCGATGGCACTCTCGCGCATAAATCAACAATGACGGCATTTAAGACGTGTCGCACCTGCCACTTGAACGGTGGCTCGAGCGCTTGGACTCGCGGCATGAATACGCGCGGCATGTGCTTCGGCTGTCACGCACGCAAGGGCAATATCGCTGGTAACGCCGGCAAGAACTACGTCCGCAAGGATTGGTATGGCGTAGCAACCATGAATAAGGCTGAGGGCGCGTGGACTTCACACATCGACTCGCGTGATACCTCAAAGTCGTATGTTCAAAAGCAGTTCACCAATACTTCTGGAACGGTGATTGGTACGCAGAACTATGACGAAGAAGGTATCTTTGACGATATGTATCACACGACTTCGGGCACGTCATACGAAGCGGGCGACGGCAAAGGCGGAGCAGCTGACCTAGCAGCAAAGAATGCTCTTATTAGCGGCATGGAGACGTCGGGACACCAACCTGATCGTTTCAAGAGCACATGGAACGCCATTGCTTCATTGAAGCCTCACGTAAAGAACAACATGGCGTCGATTCGTTGCTCTGAGTGCCACAATACTCATGCAACTTCTAAGGGAACAATGGGCGGGCACACTGATTGGGTTCTCACCAAGAAGGCATTGCCAGGTCAGACTAATGGCGTTCAAGCAACGACATATACCGATACATCAGGCGCAAGCCAGACGACGACGGTCTATACCGACAACACGATGCCTACGGCTGCAATTGCCTCAGATGGCACGCGCCTGATTACACTTAACGACTTCTGGAGCCGCAATGAATTGGCAACGCCTGTTAAAAACGCAATCGTAAAATACTATACGGAGTATTATCAGACCGATGCGGGCGGCGCGATGAGTGCGACTGATGCTGCTACCGCAGCTGAGACGCAATATAACCAGATGGACTACGACGGTATTACTGCTGCGCAGATTGCGACCGTTACGGGCACATCGGAGACGACAGGCCTTGCGGGACAATGGAGCAAGACAGTTGACATCTTCTGCTATCGTTGCCACGACGAAAAGAGCATGGCCAACAAGGCACATCAAGGTACAACCACGTGGCTTAATGAGTACTCACATAAGAGCGCGTCGCTCGCTTGTGTCAATTGCCATCTGCCTGAAGTTCACGGCGGCAAACTTGAGGGCTTACTATCAGACCGCGGCGCCTACGATAGCGATAATGATGGTATTGCTGATGCTAACGACTCAAGTTCAACATCAACGCCAAGCGGCATGACAGCTCCTTATAGTTCAAGTGCCGATACGCATAAGACGTTGAGCAAGAATCAAGAGTTCAGATGGACGGCTTACCAGCATGGCGGCGATGTCTTTAACTCGGTTAACACCACACCAAAGGTCTTGGGCGCCAACCAACCTCAACCTGCGACGATGCTATTCTCGATTGATCAGACGCAACTTTCGGGCAGCAGTTGGAGTTATGGTGGTTGCTCAACTGACGAGTCCTGCCACGTTAACGGCATTAACACTCGATACTTCGGTGAGCATTCGGGCGGCAATTGGCTGAACTGGAAATAGTATCTACTCATAAATAAGAGATAAGAAAAGCCCCGCATATGCGGGGCTTTTTAGTGGTGCTATAGAAAGTTTATGCGCCTTAACAAATGCGGGGGAGTTGCTCGCCGACAAGAGTATCCATGATACGCGTTGCGCCGAAGCCATTCTTAACAGAGACGCGCCCTGCTGGCGCCTCGAGTACTTCGCCGACTATGGCGGCGTTGGTGCCGTAAGGTGATTGCTTCATGGCGTCAAGTGCGGCCTGAGCCTCCTCGGCGGGCACAATAGCAATCATCTTGCCCTCGTTAGCTACCTGGAAGACATCGTAGCCAAGCATCTCTGATGCGCCGCGCACCTGCGGGTTTACTGGAACGTCCGGCTCGTGTACGAGCATAGCAACTTGTGAGTCTTCGGCAATTTCATTAAGGGTTGAAGCCAGGCCTCCGCGCGTCGGATCGCGAAATACGCGCGTGTGAGGCGCGGCTTTTAGGACGCCGGCGATGAGGTGATTGAGAGGAGCTGCATCGGTTTCAAGAGAAGTCTCAAACTCAAGCCCCTCGCGTTGCGAAATAATGCAGATGCCGTGGTCGCCAAGTGTTCCTGAAAGCAAAATTTTATCGCCCGGTTTGCAGTTTTTGGCGCTCAGATTTGCGTCTGCTGGTAAGGTGCCTACGCCAGCGGTATTAATGTAGATGCCGTCAGCTTGCCCTTTGCCAACCACTTTGGTATCGCCGGTCACTATTTTTACGCCGGCTTCACGAGCGGTTTGCGCCATTGACGTAATAATACGTTTGAGGTTCTCAAGAGGATAGCCCTCTTCAAGCACAAAGCCAACTGATAAATAGCGCGGGGTTGCTCCCGACGTGGCCACGTCATTGACCGTGCCGCATACGGCCAGATGGCCGATATCTCCACCGGGGAAGAAGTGCGGGTGCACGACAAACGTGTCGGTCGAAAACGCTATGCGTTCACCACCCATATCGAGAGCGGCAGCATCTTCAAGTTGCACATCGCTAAATTCAGCAGTAAAAATATCTTCAATAAGGTCGCGCATCATCGAGCCACCCGACCCATGCGCGAGTAAAATCTGGTCGGTATCTTTGGAGATCGGAAGAG
>CALLZE010000152.1 GCA_937858655.1 uncultured Coriobacteriales bacterium | reverse complement strand
GGCGACAAGTGGTTACGGCGGCGCGCTCCCAACCAAGGGCGCAATCGTTGTTGACATGACCATGCTTCATGGCGTAAAGAACATCGATGCGGAGAACCTCGAAGTAACCGTTGAAGCGGGCGCTATCTGGGAGCAGGTAGATCGCGTCATCAAAAAAGAAGGGCTTACGCTGCGTCTCTATCCCTCGTCTTATCCTAGCTCTACCGTCGCTGGCTGGTTGGCGCAAGGTGGCTCGGGCTTTGGAAGTTACGAGTATGGCACCTTTGCTGAGAATGTCGTTTCAGTAAAGGTTGTTACGCCTGATGGCATGCTTAACCATTTTGAAGGACAAGACCTTCTCGATATCATTGCTGATGCCGAAGGCATCACGGGCATTATTGTTGAGGTGACCTTTAAGGTGCGCACCCTCGAGGATGAAACACACCGCATGCTCTCGTTTGCCTCTGTTGAAGAACTTCAGAAAGCGCTCACGGTGCTACGCGATCGCAAAGTTCCCCTCTGGTCGCTTACATTCTTGAATCCCGCTTCTGTAGGCCTGAAAAAACGCCTGCCCCATCACCATACCCATGCCTATCTAGAGTCGGCGCACGCTCCCGAGCCCGACCTTCCCGTAAGCTATCTCATGCTTGTCGCCTTCCCTAGTTCACGTAGCTCAGAAATTGAGCCGGTGCTTGCCGAGTTCGAGCCTACATGCGGCGCGCGCAATCTCGGGCCTGACGCGGCCGAACACGAATGGGGCCAACGCTTTGCGCCTATGCGCCTCAAGCGTCTTGGACCTTCAGTTGTCCCAACCGAAGTCATTGTGCCCCTCGATAAGCTTTCGGCCGTTCTCAACGAAGTCGACAGGAAACTCGATCAACCACTCATTATTGAGGGTATGGACTTGCACGGTGACAAGATTGTAATTCTTGGCTTTATTCCTCACGACGAGCGCACTTTCGCGTTTAACTTAGCTTTTGCGTTGAGCCTCACCGTAATCAAAACCGCCAAAAAATATGGTGGATCCGCTTTTTCAACGGGTCTGTACTTTAAGGGCGAAAATGAAAGCGTTCTCGGTAAAGACAAACTCAAAAAACTTGAGAACTATAAAGCACGTTTTGACAAACACAACGTCATGAACCCCTCAAAAGTAATTGGGTCAGACCTTACCGCCGTACTGATGAATTTTGCGCAGGCAATTGAACCGGCTATTCGTCCCTTTGCCAACGCGGCAAAGCCTCCCCAAACGCTCAAGCCCATTCTCAAAGATGTCAACGGTATACCAGGCGATGTCGCCCTCATGGCCTACTCATGCGCAAGTTGTGCCTACTGTGTGCCTACGTGCGAGCAGTTCTCGGGCCGCGGGTGGGAGTCACACTCACCACGCGGAAAGTATGCCTACATTCGCGAAGTTATGGCGGGGCATGAAAAATGGGATCGCCAAGCAGTCGACACGCAGCTGCTCTGCACAACTTGTGAAGTATGCGACACCAGCTGCCAACTGCAGATTCCCA
>CALLZE010000151.1 GCA_937858655.1 uncultured Coriobacteriales bacterium | reverse complement strand
GGCCGTTTTATCAGACCATTCCTGCATATCCTTGAATGAAAAACGGTGCTCTTCGCCTTCGGGATTGCACCATACCATTGCGGGACGATCGGGCTCGGCAATGGCGAGCGCGTCGACGCAATCGTGTGCAAAATTAAAGTCATCGGGATAACGTACGTGAAATGAGCTTAATCGACCATCTGCATCGTACGATTCATCGACAAAGGGTTCGTGGATATTCAACATGTTGGTTCCTCAATCTTATTTATCAGCGTGTTTGTCTTTTAAAACTATTGCGAGGAACTTACATGGTTCTCCATCGATAGCAATCATGCCATGACTTTTTGAAGAATCATAAAGCAATACGTCGCCTGCGCCGAGTTCCTCTGTGTGGTTCTCGTAGACAAAGCGCAGACGGCCGCTAATTATAAAGTCAAGTTCCTGCCCAACATGTTGGGACGTTTTAATGGGACCCTCTTGCTCTTCGGCGAGATAAGGTGCTGTTACGAGGAAGGGCTCGCATAATTTGTTGCGAAAGGTGGGAGCAAGGTGAAGGTATTCAAACCCCTCGCGCCTCTTAATGGCAAGACCATCTCCCGCACGGACAAGCGAGTAGCCGTTGAGGTGGGGATTTTCTCCCGTGAGAAGATCAATCATATCAACGCCGAGCTTTTCGGCGGCACGATAGAGGAAGGTGAACGAAAAGTCTTTTTCGCCTTTCTCATGCTCGATATAATAATCAACGGTGACACCAATTGCGTCTGCCATTTCTTCTGGAGTGAATTCACTGTCTTCGCGCAGTGATTGAATTCGATGTGCAATTTCTTTGATATCGAGTTCCATGGCGTCACCTTTCTCTTTTTTCGGCTGTTACAGTAGATAGTGCTTGTAGTTTAGCGTATGATACACCAAATTACCGACAGGAAGGCAGTAAAGTGTTGCTAACGCGCCTATTTAATCCACTTACTCTTAAAAAATATGTCGTACTCACGGGCCATTACGGTTCGGGCAAAACGAATGTAGCGATGCAATTTGCCTTTGATCTTGCAGAAGCTGGCAAGCGTGTTGCCATTGTTGACCTTGACATTGTGAACCCGTATTTTCGCAGTTCTGATTACGCGCCAGCGCTACAAGAGGCCGGCATACAAATTATTGGGCCGAACTTCGCGCGCACGGCTCTTGATACTCCTTCGCTTTCAGCGCAAGTGTATTCCGTTTTTGAAGAGAGCTTTGATGCCGACTATGTGTTCTTTGATGTGGGCGGGGATGATGCGGGAGCTACGGCACTTGGGCGGTACCATGAGTATTTTGAACATATCGACTATCAAATGCTTGCTGTCATAAACTATTTCCGTAATCTTACGCAAACGCCCGAGGATACCCTTGAGGTACTTTCAGAAATTGAGGCCGCCTGCGGCTTAACGCTTCAGGGACTCATTAATAACTCGCACCTGCATGCGCAAACGACTCTCGATGATATTGAGCGCGGTCTTGCGTATGCTCAGGCGGTATCAAAGGCAGATAATCTCCCTCTTTTGTGTACAACAATTCCC
>CALLZE010000150.1 GCA_937858655.1 uncultured Coriobacteriales bacterium | reverse complement strand
TGCGTCTGCCGTACGGCGCAACAAATAAAAAAATGAATAAAGCTCTCAAAAAAATGAATATTCGTAAAGTATTTTGGACGATTGATACCCGTGATTGGTCGCGTCCTGGAGTGGACAAGATTGTGCATCGTGCCACCAAAAATGTGCACAATGGATCGATTATTTTGATGCACGATGGAGGCGGCAACCGTGAGCAAACACTCAAAGCCTTGCCTCAAGTAATTCGCATACTCAAGGACAAAGGCTACGAGTTTTGTACGGTTGACGACCTCTATCGTTTTGGTATCAAATAATGCTTTGGTCTAGTCTTGTGCCATTTCGGCGGCTTTGATGTCAGCTGTGCGGATAACCTTACGCTGAATTTTTCCATTAACTGTTTTTGGCAATTCACCAACATAGTCGATAATGCGAGGGAACTTGTAAGGAGCAGTACGCTTCTTGACCCAAACTTGCAGCTCTTTGGTGAGCTCGGCTGTTCCTTCAAATGAATCATTGAGAACGACAGTCGCCTTGACCGCAAAACCACGAACAGGATCGGGAACACCAGTAACAGCGCATTCACGTACTGCATCATGTTCAAGCAACACACTCTCAACTTCAAAAGGCCCGATGCGATATCCGCTTGACTTGATGACATCGTCATTGCGACCGACATACCAGAAATAGCCATCCTCATCGACCCATGCCGTGTCACCCGTGTGATACCAGCCATCATGCATGGCTTCTGCGGTTTTTGCATCATTGCGATAGTATTCCATCATAATGCCAGGGGTAAGCCCTTCTTCGAGCTTTATGCACACTTCTCCCGTTTGGCCAGGATTGCAGTGGCGCTTCTCGCCATCGAAGAGCATAACGGTAAACTGGGGAGAAGGGCGGCCCATTGAGCCAGGCTTGATGGTGTCGCCTTTCAAATTACAAATAGTTAAAACGGTTTCAGTTTGGCCGAAACCCTCCACAAGTTTAAGGCCGGTGTGAGCGAGCCACTTGTTGTAGAGATCAGGGTTGAGCGCTTCGCCAGCGGTTGTGCAATAAACCAAGCTAGAAAGGTCGTAGTTATCGATGCCCTCGTTCATCATGAGACGATACATCGTGGGTGGGCAGCACAGCGTTGTCATGCTGTATTTTTCAATAAGTGTGAGTATCTCGCTGGGGTGAAAACGGTCAAAGTCATAGGTAAAGACACATGCTTCCATGAGCCATTGTCCGTAGTACTTTCCCCATACGGCTTTGCCCCAGCCGGTGTCAGCAATAGTAAAGTGCAGACCGCCATCGCTCACAACGTTATGCCAATGTTTTGCTGTTGGAATATGCGCGAGCGAGTAGGTCATATCATGTAATACCATTTTTGGATTACCGGTTGTTCCGCTCGAGAAATACAACAGCGCTGGGTCTGTTGCCTTGGTATCGATGCGGGTGAAATCGGGTGATGCAGCGCGCACGCTCGTGTTGAAGTCGAGCCATCCAGGACGCTCCGCGCTTAATTCGCAGATATGCTCTGGACCGCTTAAGTATGTGTCGCGCTGAGCTGCGACTGCGTCAGCCGAGTTATTGAACAGACCGCCCCCGCCACCATTAACCAGAATCTTTACTTCAAGATCGGGGCAGTTGGGCGCTACATTATCAACCGTCTGAGCAATGTCTCCCAAAGATGTTGCGATGACTGCTTTTACTGAAGCGCTTTTCAGGCGATATTCAAGGTCGTGATCTTTAAGCATGAAGGTTGCGGGAATCATGACGGCACCGAGTTTATGAAGCGCGGTCGCGACAAACCAGAACTGGTAGTGACGACGCAAGATAACCATAACGGCATCGCCCTTGGTGATACCAAGGCTGCTTAGCCAATGGGCTGTTTTATCA
>CALLZE010000149.1 GCA_937858655.1 uncultured Coriobacteriales bacterium | reverse complement strand
GTTTTGATTAAACATTAGTGTGTGCCGTCCACGCCCGCCGCCGCTGTCTGCGTATCGGAATACATTGAACCAGTAAACTCCGAGGGAGCTTCACCCGTCAGTGTTGTATCCTCTTCGAGATAGGGCATTGAACGCAGAAGCTCAAGCGTTTCTTGTGCAAACTGCTCATCAACTTTTTCGATTGCAAATCCTGCGTGAACAAGCACCCAATCACCAACATCGGTGCCAGGAACCAAGTCGAGCGATACTTTACGGGTTACTCCCAAAACGTCAACAGTTGCGAGATTAACGCCGCTTTTTTCGCGGACCTTAGCTGGGATAGCAAGACACATAGAATTTCTCCTTGTACTTATGGCGCACATGAATAAAGTGGCCGGCTTCGTGCATAAGAGATGCAAGACGCAAACTCTCTGCAGACCGGACCACTTATATTTTCTCAATTAATCGTTCACGTGCAACTATTGATTGTCCAAATGATATACATCCGTCGTTGACAGGTAGTTTTTCGGGTGTGAGAACGGTGAACCCTTTTGTTTCGAGGAGTGCACGCGCACCGCCAAAAATCATGCGGTTCATAAACACGCCACCCGAAAGCGCAATCGTTTTTATATTGGTTGCTCTGCTTGCCTTGGTAGCGACATCGCCAATCAGCGTAATAACGGCGCTGTGGAAACGACGGGCAATTTCTGCTTGGTCAACGCCCATTGCGAGGTCGTCGAGAATGGCGATGATGAGCGGACGAGGATCGATGAGGGCGCTCTTAAAATCAGCATTGAACTGCTGCAGATCGAGTGCATGCGTTGAGAGCGTAGACAGAGGAGTCTGCTCATGAATCATGAACTGATAGCGCGTGGGCGTGGGGCGCGCGGCAAGGGGATCGCTTGCGCCCTCGAGCAGTATGGCAGCCGAGCCTTCAAAAATCGAGTTGTCCGTGACACCAATGAGCGATGAAACCGCATCGAAAAGACGGCCCATGCTGGTGGTGTAGGGAGTATTGAGCCCGTGGCGCATCATTGCCACAACAGTGTTAGCTTC
>CALLZE010000148.1 GCA_937858655.1 uncultured Coriobacteriales bacterium | reverse complement strand
GCATATACCATGAGGGGCCAAGCGTAAAGAAAATACTTTTTTAACGCGTGGCGATGCTTTAACTCGGGGAAAATTATTATGAAACAAAGAGGGACAGCTAAGAGGGCCGCAATCTGACTCCAATGGAGCCCATAAAGTGGTGAAGTGGTCGGCACAAAACCTCTCTCAGGAGCAATAACCACCAGCAGCATCACCGTAAAGGTAATGAAAGATACTGTTTTTTCTCGCTGAGTTAAACTCACATCCTGCTCCGACTACGATACCCAAAGACGCGTGTAAACAACTGAACATGCGCTCCAGAACTTACCGTCAGAAATAATAGCACACCCGCCAATTCATGATACCGTTTCGAAACAACCACGCTCAGCCAACACATCTTTCATCGCCCATACATCCAAAAGTCCTCGTGCAAATGCCGCAATATTTCAACTCTGTTACTGAGATATTTCGCCCCTGTTAACAAAGCCGAATTATTCACACAATCTTCAACTACTTCCCCTAAAGTACTCTCAAGGAAACCCCTCGGAAGAAGAACAAGGAGAAGCTTATGAACACCGGAGATAACGCGTTTATTCTCATCTGCTCGGCGCTCGTCTTTTTTATGACGCCGGCGTTGGCATTTTTTTACGGCGGAATGGTGCGTCGTAAAAATGTGCTCAATACGATCATGGCATGCGTAGGCGTGATGGGACTATCAGTCGTCATGTGGGTTATGTGCGGGTATTCGTTTGCGTTTGGACCCGACCATCTGGGGCTTATCGGAGGCCTGAAATACTTTTTCCTCAACGGAATTGATTTCAACTCAACAAGCCCTTACGCACCCACCCTTTCGGCAACCACTTTCGTCATTTTCCAGATGATGTTTGCCATGATTACCCCCGCGCTCATAACCGGCTCAGTGGTTGGTCGCATGCGCTTTCCTGCACTTATGCTCTTCATTGCACTCTGGTCGCTCATTGTGTATTATCCCCTCGCCCACATGGTCTGGGGAGCGGGAGGCATGATTGCTAAATGGGGCGCCGTCGACTTTGCTGGTGGAAATGTTGTTCACATAAGCTCTGGTGTTAGCGGACTCATTTTGGCTGCGTTTTTAGGCAAGCGTCGCGGCGTTGAACATGTATCTTATCGCGTCCACAATATTCCTTTTGTATTTTTAGGCGCAGGCATCCTTTGGTTCGGATGGTTTGGATTCAATGCGGGATCAGCGCTGGCCGCCAACGGCCTTGCCGCACACGCCTTCTTAACCACTACGCTCTCGGCAGCTGCGGCATTGCTTTCGTGGATGGCCATTGATGTACTCAAAGAAGGCAAGCCCACCCTCGTTGGAGCTTCGACGGGTCTTGTTGTGGGACTAGTCGCAATCACACCTGGTGCAGGATTTGTACCCCTGTGGGCCGCATTCATCATCGGCATTCTCGTGAGCCCGATTTGCTATGGTTGCATGCATATTATCAAAACTCGTCTGAAAATCGATGACGCGCTCGATGCTTTTGGGTGCCACGGTATTGGAGGAATCTGGGGAGGCATCGCCACCGGCTTATTTGCCAAGAGTTCAATCAACTCAGTTGCTAAATGGGACGGCCTTGTCTTTGGCGATACCCACCTTTTTGTGGCCCAACTTGAAGCTATTGCCACAACCATAGCCATCGCTGCAGTCGGAACTCTCATCTGCGTCGGAATCACGCGCCTCGTAACCACCATGCGCGCCTCTGCTCAAGATGAAGCTTTTGGAATGGATAACTCACAGCACGGTGAAGACGCTTATCCCGCTTTTAATGGATTTGACTCAGTCATATAAACTACGGACCAGAGAGGCACTCTCATGATGTATAAAATTGAAGCAATTGTACGAGAAGAAAAGTTCGAAGAGCTCAAGGCTGCCCTCAATAAGATTGACGTAAATGGCATCACTATATGGCAAGTTCTTGGTTTCGGATCTCAGCGCGGTTATCGACGCGTTGTGCGCGGTCAAGAGATTGATGTCCTCATTCACAGCAAACTAAAGTTCGAAATTGTGGTTTCCTCAGAGGAATGGCGCGATAAAACGATTGACACCATCCTTGAAGTTGCAAAAACCGACCAGGTGGGAGACGGAAAGATTTTCGTCTCAGAAATTGTCGACGCGATTCGCATACGCACGGGCGAGCGTGGCTACGACGCGCTTCAACCCGACACGGGAAAATAACAACACTCTTTCTTTAACACACAAAAGTAAAGCCCCCGTATGGGGGCTTTACTTGTCGCTCAAATTGAATACTGGGGGCATGAATTATTAGCTCTTCTTGCTTCTCTGAGTTTAGCGAGAACAAAAAAGAAACGCCAATAATTTCGGCGTTTCCTTAAGTTTCAAATGGTGGACCGTGTAGGGATCGAACCTACGACCTTGGGATTAAGAGTCCCCTGCTCTGCCAGCTGAGCTAACGGTCCATATACGCAAATCGACTTTCGCGCAAGAAAAAAGTATATACCAAACTTTTACGACTGTCTAGAAAAATTTGCGCAATTAATGGCTATACGGTGCCCTCAGTCCAACTGTTCAAGTACTTCTCTTGTTCAGCGGTGAGTGTGTCGATTTTGACGCCCATAGTCTCGAGTTTAAGACGAGCAATCTCTTGATCGATGTCAGCAGGCATATCATACACACCAGCTGTGAGGCTTTCTCGGTTTTTGAGAACCCACTCCGCAGCCAATGCTTGATTCGCAAAGCTCATATCCATAACGCTCGCGGGATGTCCCTCTGCGCATGAAAGGTTAACGAGGCGTCCATCAGCAAGCAGATAAATGCAACGACCATCAGGCATCGTAAACTCTTCAACAAGAGGCTTTACCTCTTGAGATGAAACGGCCTTCTCGCGAAGGTAAGGAATATTAATTTCGGCATTGAAGTGTCCTGAGTTGCATACGATTGCGCCATCTTTCATGTTGTCAAATGCAGGACCGTCGATAACATTGAGGTCGCCCGTAACAGTAATCCAGATATCCGCAAAATGGGCAGCCTCAGCCGCTGGCATAACCCGATAGCCATCCATGACAGCTTCAAGGGCCTTCAATGGGTCAACTTCGCACACAATAACGCTCGCACCCATAGCAGCACCGCGCATAGCGGCTCCTCGTCCACACCAGCCATAACCAGACACGACAAGCGTGCGCCCAGCAATCAGGCGGTTGGTAGCTCGAATAATGCCATCCAAGGTTGATTGACCCGTGCCATAACGATTGTCGAACATATGCTTCGTGTTGGCATCGTTAACGGCAACAATGGGGTACTTAAGCGCATGGTCATTATGCATTGCCTTGAGGCGAATAACGCCCGTCGTTGTCTCTTCGGTACCGCCGATAATATCCTCAATAACATCAGGACGCTGCGCGTGAATACGGCTCACAACATCGCAGCCATCATCCATGGTTATCTGAGGACGCGCATCGATGACTGCATCGATATGGCTATAGTATGTCTCGGTGTCCTCACCCTTGATAGCGTGCACGCTCGTTCCGTAATACTTTACGAGTGCCGCAGCAACATCATCTTGAGTTGAGAGCGGGTTGGATGCGCAAAGATTCATCTCAGCACCGCCAGCGACAAAAGTGCGCATCAAGTTCGCGGTTTCAGTCGTGACATGCATACAACCAGCAATACGAACGCCCTCAAAAGGACGCTCCTTTGCAAAGCGCTCACGTATTGAAGCGAGCACTGGCATATCCTTGTCCGCCCATTCGATACGTGCTTTACCGGCCTCGGCGAGGCCCATATCTTTAACGTCGTAATTCATGATTCTCCTTATTTCGTGCCTAAGACGTGAAGTCTTGAAGCATTAATTAACCAGTACACCATCATAAGTGAGGACACGGTCGAGCACAACCTCGCCCGCGCTCTTTGAACCCGAGGCCGTCGTTGACACCAACTTAATCGTATGCTCCTTCGATGGATTGAGACTACGCGAATACACTTTCACACCATATTTTGTTGAGGTCGACCTGAGGTTGACTGTTGTCACATAGCCACCGTTAACATACACCTTAAAGCGCCCACCTTTCGGGCTTGTCTTGCTGTAAACCTCAAAATTTTGAGCTCTAACATTAAACTTCGCATATTTTCCTGTAACTATTGTGCGATAGGCCTTTCCTCCCGAAAATCCACTATTGCTAATAGTAGAGAATTTACTGTGAGAAATGAGCGAAGATGTCTCTTCATAATAATGAGAGAGATACGACTGAGGGGTGCCATTAATAATGTCCGCCGCGTCGAAATCAACAGTGCCTGCTGAAGTCGAACCACTCTTTGTCGTTACCACAATTTTAAAAGTGTGGACGCTTGAACCAGTAAGCCCCGAAATGGTATAGAGGCGTTGCTGACGCTTGGTCGTTGAACTCTTGAGATCAACTGTTTGTTTGTAGGCTCCGTCTACGTAAACCTTCGCTCGCCCATAAGTTGAACCCTTTGAACCAACCCAAGAGACGCCCTCACCTTTAAACTTCACCATCACGTAGTTGCCATTTGTCTTTGAAAAGGTATGTTTGCCACCTGAGGTACCTGTCGCTGAGTCAGTTGTCCACGATCCATAACGACGTATCGATTTGTTGGACTCTTCAACGCGTGTGAGTTTTGCGCCAGTGGGAATTTCAGAATTAGTACCTGACGTTGCCACTTTAAAGCGAGCGGAACGAAGGCCAAATCTCACACGCACTGAATCTCCGTAAGAGATTGTCGTCGTTGCGCCATTCGACCAAACGATAGTCATCGATTTAACCCAGCCATTATGGCCATAGGTCGGCGAAAGTGACGCAACATATACGGTACTACCAGCGCCTGATGGCACAGACGCGCCCTTAGATTTCAGCGTCGCTGCCAATTTCATGCCATCTGTGGTAACGGTCCATGAGTGAGAGCACTTTGAGGGATGCGTTGGGTCAGTTACACCCACATAGTAAGGTTTTGCAGAACCGCCCCACACATCTTCGATATTGGCCGTGATTGACCCATTGCATGAACCAAAGTAAGTTGTAATAACCGTGCCATTGTAAGTCACGCACTGATTTTTTGTGTCGTTGACTGCTTGGTTGGATTGAGCCTCTTCATGAGCATAAGATCCCGTGCGGGCGGCCGATGACCATCGTCCATAACCCCCATAAACTTGACTTGCTGTTGTGCACTTAAGGGTCGAGCCCTTCATAATATTGGCATATCCATAGCTGCGCGCGCAGATGGCCTGAACACGGCTTGCTGCTGGCTTAGCAGAATAGTATGAAGCGCCCAACTCTCGTGGCACAACACCGTAGAGGTACTCCTGAACCGGAACGTAATTATATAGTTTTAAATTTGTGCCGCTAATCTCAAGACGGAGATAGCCACGATAACGAACGTGCGTGTAACTAAAGGGGCCCGATGAATCGTACACTTCCATTAACTTTGTCGAACCCGAAGAAGGAACCAAATTGACCGCCGTGCCTGAGATAGTGCGCACTTTTGTCGCGCCTTTGTACATGCAAATACTGCCCGACTCAACTTTGAACGTATAGATTGTGTCCCCATACGTTTGAGTTGTTGAATTAAGAACAAAGGAGGCACCTATGTTGCCAGGACGAACCTTCCATGAACTACGCGCCGCACTGTCTTTGTCAAGAGCAATGCGTACATATCTATCCGAAAGACCGCTGAGAGTCGTAAGCGAAGTGCCCTTAAAATATGCCTTAAGTATCGTCTCCGTCGACTCGCCATTATTGGCGCGCGCAAGTGTCCCCATTTGAGACATGCCAACGCCGTGGCTGTAGCCATCGCCTGAAAAAGTAAACGTTGGGGTTGCCCCAAAAGCTAACGTCGCCCCCATCGACGACATAAGCGCAAAAGCGCCCATACAAAGTTGGAGCTTACGTAACACTTTCATGAGCTTCTCCTAGTTCGTTTTGACGTTTGTTACGGGAAGACTCTCGATATCCCAATCTTTTCCGATGATGACCATTGTTTCTGTCTTAAAGCTATACATACCACGACTTTGAACAATCTTTACATTAGGCTGTAAATATTTTGCGACCAAATTTGCCGCGTCTTTCTTGGTCTTATAAATAATCATCGTTTTGTCGTATACATTTTGCTGATCAGTGTTGCCGACCTCGCCCACGTTGAAACCACGTGTTTTCAATACTGAGGCGGCCTGCTTGGCAACGCCAACCTTCGTGGTTCCATTGCGCACCGTAACATCAACCTCCGAAGGCTTTAAGGTAGTCTTGCTCGCCTCGTCCTTCTTCTCGGCGGACCCTTCAAAAGGAACGCCCTCGCTGAACTTCTTAAGAATTTCGGCCTTTTTCTCCTCATCCGGAACGATAAAAGGAGAAACCCACTTGCCAGGAAGCGTCGTGGTATACATGCTATCCGCACCAGCATCCTTAAGGTCACGCGCGGTGCGCAACAGGTCCATCAGCGACATATCGGTTGAGAGATAGGGCACGATTGAGGTCACAACAGCAGGAAGCTGTGTCGCACTCATCTTGGTCGCCTTATTGGCGAGCGCCTTAAAGAAAAGTTGCTGGTTTTTCATACGAGAGAAGTCAGCGTCAACAAAATGACGAGTGCGCACAAACACAAGGGCATGCTCGCCATCAAGTGTCTGCAGACCCGCGTCAATTTTTGACGCATGCTTATCTGCGGTGTAGTCAGCTTTTGGGTCATTAATTTTGGCCGGCACATCAACTTCAATACCACCCATTGCATTGATAATTGCCTTAAAGCCCTTAAAATCTACGCCCATATAATGATTAATTTTTTGACCCGTCAGATTTTCAATAGTAGCAATCGCGAGTTTTTCTTGGCCAAATGAATAGGCGGCATTCAGCTTACGAGAGCCGTATCCAGGAATGGTTACCTTATAGTCTCGCGGCAACGAGATGAGCCATACTTTTTTCTGCTTCGGGTCGATTCGAGCGAGCAACATAGTATCGGTGCGGTATTGAGTGTCGCCCTTGCGTTTGTCGTAGCCCATAATGAGCAAGTTATAAGGCTCCATCTCGCCAACCTGTGCAAGATTGAGAGAGAGTTTTTCCTTCTTATCCCCTACTTTTGTATTAACCATCTTTTGAAGATGATAATAATAGGCGGCTCCACCAGCAGCGGCGATAACAACGATTGCGGCGATGACGATTCCTACAATACCCGCAATCCGGCGACCACGGTGGCGACGTCTCTTCAACTCACCTTGCAGACGTTCGGGAGCGCGCTCCAGTGAACCCGCACGACGCGCGCCTGCTGAATCGTATTTTAAGTCACGAATGTCATCGAGGGGTGATGCATCATGACGACCTCTCATGGTGTTTTCATTTTCACGATGGCGACGACGCGTTGGCTGATTAACGCCACGGCGCGCGTCACCATTTAATCTTGAATTATTCGCTGAATGGCGGCCCATAATTCTCCTTGAGTTTTGTAGCTTGTTGCGAAACTAGTATTTTACTCTTTTATCCGCAAAAGCTCATTCCAGTATACAAAAACTGAATAGTATTCAGAGGTTTTAAACGGGGATTGTCACAAGAGCGTTGACTCAATGCACAAAATTTCCATAGCCGAGAGGAGTTGTAAATTATTCCTCTACGTTTATGCGCTCAACATGCGCGCCAACCGACTTAAGCTTGCCACAAAAATCCTGATAGCCACGATCGATATGATAGATATCCGATATGATCGTCTCGCCATCAGCCACGAGTCCAGCAAGCACTAACGCGGCGCCACCACGCAGGTCGGTTGATTTGACCGGCGCACCCGAGAGCTGTGTGTCGCCTTTGACGAAGGCATGGTGACCCTCAATGCGAATATCGGCACCCATACGACCAATTTCATCGGCAAACATAAAGCGATTCTCAAACACGTTTTCGCTAATCATTGCGGCGCCATCGGCAATCGTCATTAATGCCATAAACTGAGCCTGCATATCTGTGGGAAAGCCTGGATAAGGCAATGTCTGAACATCAACCGAATGTAAAGGACCTTTGCGGTCAACAGTAACGCCATCCTCAAAACGGTCAATTTCGGCCCCAGCACTCACGAGTTTCTTTAAGACAATATCGAGATGCTCGGGGTTAAATCCCTTAACAGTAAGCGGGCCTCCCGCAATGACGGCAGCCGCCACAAAGGTACCAGCCTCAATACGGTCGCCAACTACAGCATGGTCAACAGAATGGAGGCTTTTTACGCCTTCGATTTCAATATGCGAATGCCCGCGCCCTGTAATTTTTGCGCCCGCCTCACAGAGAAAATCAACTAAGTCTGAAATCTCAGGCTCACGTGCCGCGTTATCAATAATGGTCGTGCCCTCCGCGAGAGCAGCAGCCATCAAAATATTCTCGGTTGCACCCACGCTGGGAAAATCAAGCGCGATATCAGTGCCCACCAGTTTATCGAGAGGCGTCGTGACATTTATGTATCCATGCTCAATGTCGACTTCCGCACCAAGCGAGCGCAGTCCCTCGAGGTGCATATCAATCTTTCGAGAGCCAATATTGCATCCGCCAGGCAGAGCAACGCTCGCCTTACCCAAACGGGCAGTAAGCGGACCCAAAACGGCCGTCGATGCCCTCATTTTAGCTACAACTTCATAAGGAGCTTTATGAGATGTGATGCGCGTAGCATCGATAAGCATTTCATGGGGAGCGGGATGCGTAATGGTAACGCCAAGAGCCTTTAGGAGCTCTTCCATTACTTGCGTGTCGGCAATATCGGGCACGTTACGCAAATGAGTGACGCCCTCAATCATCAATGAGGCCGCCATAAGTTTTAGTGCTGAATTTTTGGCTCCTTCAACGGTGACCTCACCATGCAGGGGACCATTTCCTTGTACTTTAATATATTCCATGTAGTTAGAATACCCTACCTCACATAAAAGAAAAAGACAGACCCTCAATTACGAGGGCCTGTCAGTATAGCATATGGTTAAACAAGCATTACTTGGTGTTCTTCTTACCAACCTTTACGCAATTGCTTGTCCAAACGAGCTCATGCTCAAGCTCAGCACGCTCATCGAAAGCGTCCGCTGGCAATGCTTTTATGCGCTCTTCAAGAGAAGCCTTCTCAGCCTCAAGAGCTGCCACATCAATCGCTTTCGCGTTGATAGCATTGTCAGTCAAGATGATCATGTGATCATCGGCACACTGGAGATAGCCACCATAGGTTGCGAAAACCTGAGTGTCCTCAACAGTGCCCTGCTTCAAACGAAGTTCACCAGGAGCGAGTTCAGCAACAATAGGCACGTGAAGTGGCAAAATACCAACTTCGCCATCCGTTGTCATAGCTACAACCATCTCAGCCTCACCTTGAAAGATGGTGGCTGCTGGCGTTACAACTTCTACTGAGAGGGAACGTGACATAGTCGACCTCCCTTATTCCGCTGCCTTCATTTTGGCAGCATTCTCGAGTGCTTCCTCAATAGTGCCCACATAACGGAAAGCTTGCTCAGGAATGTCGTCATGCTTGCCATCGCAAATCTCCTCGAAACCACGGATGGTATCTTCGAGCTTTACGTAGCGTCCTGCCATACCAGTAAATTGCTCAGCAACATGGAATGGCTGTGACAAGAACTGCTCAATCTTACGTGCGCGAGAAACAGTCAGCTTATCCTCTTCTGACAACTCATCCATACCCAAGATGGCGATGATGTCCTGGAGGTCTTTGTACTGCTGCAATACTTCCTGTACGCGGCGAGCAACCATATAGTGCTTGTCGCCAACGATTGAAGGATCAAGCGCGCGAGAAGAAGAGTCCAGTGGGTCAACAGCAGGATAGATTCCCTTTTCTGCGATAGTACGAGAAAGAACCGTACGTGCGTCCAAGTGAGTAAATGCTGTTGCTGGAGCTGGGTCGGTCAAGTCGTCAGCAGGAACGTAAATCGCCTGAACTGAAGTAACTGAACCAGTCTTGGTTGAAGTAATGCGCTCCTGGAGGTCGCCCATCTCAGTTGCCAGTGTTGGCTGGTAACCTACTGCTGATGGCATACGTCCGAGAAGTGCTGATACCTCAGAACCGGCCTGTGTGAAGCGGAAAATGTTGTCCACGAAGAACAAAACGTCTTGTCCCTGATCACGGAAGTACTCAGCCTCGGTAAGTCCTGCGAGTCCAACGCGAAGACGAGCTCCAGGAGGCTCATTCATCTGTCCGTAAACAAGACAGGTCTTGTTTACAACGCCAGATTCACTCATCTCCAAGAAGAGGTCGGTTCCTTCACGAGTACGCTCACCAACACCGGTGAATACTGAAGTACCACCGTGCTCCTGAGCGAGGTTGTTAATAAGTTCCATAATGATAACGGTCTTACCAACACCTGCACCACCGAAAAGGCCCGTCTTTCCACCCTTGATATAAGGCTCGAGCAAGTCGATAACCTTAATTCCTGTTTCAAAAATCTCAGTCTTTGACTCGAGTTCTTCGAACTTTGGAGCGGGGCGGTGAATTGGGTACCAGTCGGTAATGTTGTCTGGCATTGGCTTGCCGTCAACAGGCTCTCCCATAACATTCCAGATGCGGCCAAGCGTTGCTTCGCCAACTGGCATCTTCATAGGTGCGCCTGTATCGATTGCTTCCGCGCCGCGCTGGAGGCCGTCGGTCGAGGACATGGCGACCGCGCGCACAATGTTGCCAGGGAGGTGCTGCTGCACTTCGGCAATAGTGTGTACGTGACCGACAGGAGTCTCAACATCGACCTTGAGCGCATTGTAAATCGCTGGGATGGTGTCTGCGGTAAACTCAACGTCTACAACAGGACCAACGCAACGAACGATACGTCCTACGTTCATAGGTGCGTCCTTTTCCAATCTGTCCATCTACCCTTCCAGCGCAGCCGCGCCACCGACGATTTCAGAAATCTCGGTCGTAATAGCTGCCTGACGTGCCCGGTTGTATGACCGAGACAGGGTTCCAATCATTTCTGTAGCTGCGTCAGTTGCGGCTTTCATCGCTGTACGACGAGCACCGTGCTCTGAAGCTGCAGACTCCATAAGAGACCTAAAGATCAAAGCCTCTACATATGTTGGGAGAAGCGTCTGGAGCACGCTTTCCGCACTTGGTTCGAAAACATAATCAGCGCTGATTTTTGTAATATCTTCCTCTTCAGTCTTTTTGATATCTTCATGAGATACTGGCAAGAGAGGTGAGATTTCTGGGCGCTGAATTGCTACGTTGACGAACCGGTTAAAGATGATTACGACTTCATCGACCGCTGCATCCGTGTATTCACGAATAACGCGATCAGCGATTGCCTTTGCATCTGCGATGGTTGGATTCGCCGTATGACCTTGAACGCTCAAAGCTGGCTTGATGCCACGATAAGCGAGATACGAGTTAATCTTCTTGCCAACAGCAATCAAATCAACTTCCGCGCCAGCAGCTTGCTGCTCACGCATATACTTCTCAGTCATATGGATAATGTTGGAATTGAAGCCACCAGCTAATCCGCGGTCAGAAGTAACGGCGATAATTGCCACCTTCTTCTTTTCTTCGCGAACCGCCAACAAAGGATGCTGAACAGAACTCGCAGCCTTTGTGACATTGCCCAACATTTCCGCCATTGCGAGTGCGTAAGGACGCGCATGCTCAATATTTTCTTGAGCTTTACGAATCTTAGCCGTCGAGACCATCTCCATTGTGCGCGTAACCTGGCGTGTAGACTCCACGCTAGAAATGCGATTTTTGATGTCTCTAAGGTTCGCCATCAGCTACTCCTACTCCGCTACAACAAATGAAGCCTTGTAAGCTTCGATAGCAGATTTGAGTTTAGCCTGGAGCTCGCCATCCATCTTATTGCCAGTAGCAATAGCTGCATGGAGATCTGCCTCAGCGCTCTTTACATAGCTGATGAGTCCATCGCGGAATGCCTGAACGTGAGCTGGATCGATATCATCCAAGTAGCCCTCGTTTGCAGCGAAAATCGAAACAACCTGATCTGCCATTGGCATTGGGTTGAAACGAGGCTGCTTGAGCAATTCAACGAGACGGACACCACGATCGAGAGTCTGCTTCGTAGCCTTATCGAGGTCAGAACCAAACTGCGCAAACGCAGCCATTTCACGATACTGAGCCAAGTCAAGACGCAACGAACCAGCAACTTGCTTCATAGCCTTTGTCTGAGCTGATCCACCTACACGAGATACCGAGATACCTGGGTTAATAGCTGGACGAACGCCCTGATAGAAGAGCTCGGTCTGCAAGAAGATCTGACCGTCGGTAATAGAAATTACGTTAGTTGGAATGTATGCAGAAACGTCGCCTGCCTGCGTCTCAATAATTGGGAGCGCGGTCAGTGAACCTGCACCATTCTCATCGCTGAGCTTAACAGCACGCTCAAGCAAACGTGAGTGGAGATAGAATACGTCTCCAGGATATGCCTCGCGTCCAGGAGGACGACGAAGAGTCAATGACATCTGGCGATAGGCGACAGCCTGCTTTGAGAGGTCATCGTATACGCAAAGAACGTGTCCACCAGGGTTGCCTTCTGAAGCTGGCTTGCCATCTGCGCCGTTGTACATAAAGTACTCACCCATAGCACATCCTGCCATAGGAGCGATGTACTGGAGCGGAGCTGACTCAGAAGCGGCAGCAGAAACGATGATGGTGTAGTCAAGAGCGCCTTGTGCGTCAAGCGACTCAGCAATACCGGCAACAGTTGAAGCCTTCTGACCAATAGCAACATAAACGCAAACTACGCCA
>CALLZE010000147.1 GCA_937858655.1 uncultured Coriobacteriales bacterium | reverse complement strand
TAGCCAAACGCTTCGTGACATTGAAGTGAGCGCTACGGCAAGATTTGCAAGCAGCGCAGCCCAGTAGATGGCACGCCAGGCTGCCTTTTTCTCAATAAAGAGCAAACCTGCTGAGAAAAAGATAGAAAAACAAAGATAGCCTGCATAAAGGTTGGAGTTACCGTAGAAAGAAGATGAGCGATGCGTATCAACATTTGAGCTAGAGAAATAAACAGGATCAAGACCTGCAGACTGAATAAGTCCGTAGCATGCAAGAGCAACACTAACAAGAACAAACACCTGCATAAAAAATTGCATGCCTGCGTTATTTCGAATAAGTTGCACTGTGAGAAAGAAGAGCACTACGAGCACAAGCGTTGGGATAAGGCCATTAAGGCGGTCATAATCTCCCATAAAAGACATACGCTTATCTATAGACACAAAATACGAAATAATGTTCGTCACAAGATACGCAAGCGCCACCCACATGATATTGTGCCAGCGGAGTTTCTTTGCACCAAGGAAAAAATCCAAAGCCCAAAATACTAAAACAGCACTCGTGAGAATTAGGAGCGCTGAAGCTTTAAATAGAGTGAACTGGCTATACATTACAGGAATTGGCACATACCTCGAACCAACCGCAAAAGGAATTAGGACGGCCATGCTCACGAGGATACCGTAAGCAATTTTTGCGTAGATGCTCATGTTCTTTGTAGCCTTGTTAAACATAGATACTACTTTCTCTCCCGCACGCATGATTGTTCAACCAAATTATCGTATCACAGCACCAAACTTAACAGAGCAAGGCCGATAAAATTAATAAAGAATTATGAGTTTTGAATAAAGATACCTTGTGATTGCCGCTTTTTGCTTTAATATTGTAGAGGAAACTTTTCTGTACAGGAGGACCAATGAAGAAATTTTCACTCCGCGTTGTGTTTGTTACACTCATCTTGATGTTCACTCTGAGCATCGCTTCAGTCGCAGGGGCAAAAACTTCCCCTCTTACAAATATTCTTGTCATCATTAATGCCGATTCAAAAGCAACCACCATTACTGCTGATGCGGCAGTTGCTGAGAACACAAAGCTTCCTGCCAACATCATCTTCTTGGCGCCAAACTTTTGCAAAGTGAAAACTTTCCAGTCATTTGACTCAAAGACCGCCTCTAACTATACAAATCTCAACTATACAAAAAAGTTTGATAAAGACGCCGTAGCCAAGACTGCGCAATACGCCTACCGCGCGAAGCTCACCAGCCAGCGTGGAGTGCACGGAGTTTTTACTTGTGGCCCAATTATCAATAGCGAAACGGGTGAGCACACCATCTTTGGTATCGGCTGGACCGTCAAAGACGATGCTGACACATTAACCATTGGCGCAGTTGCTCCTAAGGGTAGCGTTGGAATCGGCAAAGGAATCACACTTCTCGGTGCAGATGCCGAGGGCAACAAAATTTATGGCAAGACTTTTAAGATGGTCAAAGCAAATACTGAATATATTCTTCAGATGGGATTCCAAAAGGAAGCAGCCTCTTCAAAGGCCAACACAAATCAGGTTCAGAAGAAGTCATTCTTCGAATCAAAAAATGCACTCATCATTATTGTTCTTTGCGCTCTCATGCTCGTTGCGATAGTAATTCTAATCGTAGTCCTCATAAAAGGCCGCAAGCAAGAAGTTTACGACGACTATGATGAAGAGGATGACTTCGAAGAAGACGAAGAGGAGTAAGCTACCTCCCCTACACAGACTCACAAAACAACCCCGATTATTCGGGGTTGTTTTGTATAAAAATTGAAAGGAGTTAACGCTTCCATTATCGAGGAGCTTTTTGCCAAAGACGCTGCGGTTTAGAACCTGCCGCAATCACAATACTCAAAATGGGGATACCGATAACGCAGATGCCATACACAATTTCTACGAGCCACACGTTAAGAGTCGTTTGCTGAAGGGCTCCTGTGCGCAGTTGATCTGATACTAAAGCTTGCACTTGCACACCTCCAACAAAAATAAAGCACGTGCCCGCAAACAAAAGTAAACGTCGAGCAACACTCCGCCCTCGAGCGCACGCGATAACAGCAAGAGCTGGCGGCAAGTACACCATTTCCGAGAGAGGAAACATTGCTGGGTCAAGCCAATCGAGCCACACCACGGCACCTTCGAAAACAAAAAGCGCAAGCACGACAAAGCAGAAGAACGACAGCGCGCCCGAAGGCAAGTGTCCTGTCTTGTCAAAACTGAGCAGCATCGCCCACATAACCAGCAAAATCATGACCATGAAACCTTGGAAAAAGATATTATGCATAAAGTTGAAGGTCGCATCCGACACATGATCAGAAAGAGCGACGGTAAGCACGAGGCGCGCGAGATTGAGCAGGTAAATAAAAATGAGTCCGCCCAGAAGCGCCAGCGCCTTTATGGCGAGACTAAAGGGATATGCAACCACAAGAGCTACGTAAGTAATCATCAAAAATATTGCTGTACACTCCGCAACAATGATGAGCTGACGAGCTTGCGTCGTTATGACCAAGCCATCAAGCGCATGAGGAATATGGAACAGTGAACAAAGCGCCGATGTTTGAGCGGCTATAGAACGCGCGTACGCGGCAAGAGCTCCAGTTTGAGCAAGCCATTCGACAAAAAAGAACCCCATCACAAATACAGCAGAAAAAAGGATGAGGATGCCCGCAAAGCTTTCCGTAAATCGCTTTTTCACTTATGCTTTCCCCTCGTGAAGCATGAGTCTGTTTAAGGCATTTGTATACGCACGAGCACATGCTACCACAATGTCAGGATGCGCGCCGCGACCTGTATAAACATGCCCTGCGGGCGATTTGATGCGAATAGTCACCTCGCCTATTGCGTCCATACCGCGTGTAATGGACTGAATGCTAAACTCAGTGAGTTCATTTTCAACATGCAAGATGCGATTGATGGCGTTATATACCGCGTCAACAGGTCCATTTCCGTGGCTCGAATCGATGAGGTGAGCGCCTTCACGTGTGGTTAACTCAACCGTAGCCGTTGGAATACCGGGTGACCCACAACTCACCTGCAAGCGCTCGAGTTTAAACGCGCCCGTCTGCACGCGCATCTCTTCGCTGATAAGAGACTCAAGGTCTTCATCAAAGACTTCTTTTTTCTTTTCAGCTAAATCCAGAAACGCCTCATACATATGCTCAAACTCGGCATCAGGAAACGTGTAGCCAAGACCCTCGAGACGATGGCGCAAAGCATGACGTCCGCTACGAGCCGTCAACACGATTTGGGTGCCTCCCGCTCCCACATCGTGGGGATCGATGATTTCATAGGTGAGGCGGTTTTTGAGAACGCCGTCTTGATGGATGCCACTGGCATGCGCAAAAGCATTTGCTCCCACAATGGCTTTATTTGCCTGCACGCTTATTCCGGTCAGATGAGCCACAAGTCGCGAGGCACGAGTGAATTCACGCGTGTCAATGTGAGTGTTGAGATTGAAGATATCGGCACGCTGGCGCAAAGCCATTACAACTTCTTCAGTAGCAGCATTGCCTGCGCGCTCCCCCACACCATTAATGGTGCACTCAACCTGCGATGCTCCCGCACGGACTCCCGCAAGAGAATTTGCTGTCGCAAGACCTAAGTCGTCGTGGCAATGAACAGAAATGGTAATGTCGCGGTCTCCGATGATATCGCGTTTAACAAACGAAACTAAATCAGCAAATTCATCGGGATACGCATAACCTGTCGTATCGGGCACGTTAATGATTGTTGCGCCTGCCTCGATGGCCGCCTCAAAAACTTGCTTCAGCACCTCGCGGTCTGCCCGCGTCGCATCTTCTGCATAAAACTGCACATCATCAACAAAAGTGCGCGCGTAAGCAACGGCCTCGCGAGCGCATTGTGCCGCTTGATCCGGTGTGAAATTCAGCTTTGATAAATGAAGGGGTGAGACACCAAGGCCGGTATGGATACGACGCTTGGCCGCTGGCTCAAGTGCACGCGCGGCGCAGGCAATATCTTCTTTGATTGCCCGCGCAAGCGCGCATACAACAACCTGGTCTCCCGCGAGCGAGGCGATGCGCGAAACCGCGTCAAAATCACCCTCGCTCGATGCGGGAAAACCAGCTTCGATACAATCAACACCAAGCCGCAAAAGCTCTTTTGCAAGCTCTATTTTTTCATCAACGTTAAGCGAAGCGCCAGGAGACTGCTCGCCGTCGCGTAAAGTGGTATCAAAAATTGAAATATTCATACCAATAAGTGTACCGCTTTTGCTTAGTCGTTTAGAGCTGAACGTACCACGCGTCATCCATA
>CALLZE010000146.1 GCA_937858655.1 uncultured Coriobacteriales bacterium | reverse complement strand
GCACATCGGTTGCGTGACCGAGCGGGCCCGCAATATCGAGAATCTCGTCATGCTCCTCAAGATGAGAGAGCAAATGCGAGGTCTTGCCCACCCTCATGAAGATAAACTTTATCCAGCCTTCTTCGGCTGACCAATCTGAAAAAGTGAAGGGAACACGCTCCCCGCCCTCACAAGCCCGCACAATGAGAAACTGCCCCGCTTGGGCTTTTCGCGCTATGTTGGGGGTTTCAACTTTGAGTTCAAAAACGGCGTCTGAGAGTTGTGTTTTTTCGAGAACTTTAAACATATCGTCTCCAAAATGGCTGTTTGGTGCCCGTTTCATTACTGTTCGTTTACAAAGCGCGAAGATTCGTGACCTCGCGCCTCGGGTTGTTTACTTTAGATAAGTAGATTAATAGTACCTTAACGCCTTGGCGTTGGGAAATGTATACCGCAAAAGGACTGTCTCGTATGCCTGCTCGCTCTTCGAATTTCGTAGCTCGTTTTGCTCTCAGCTGTGCGCTTGGCGCGCTCTGCGTCTTATGCGTTTCCGCAGCGCAACCCACCTCAGCATACGCAACTAACAAAAAAGCGCAGTCACATCTCAATAAAGCTAGCGACGCGCGTAAAAAGGCGGCAGCAGCTGATAAGAAGGCAGCAGACCTCAAAAATCAAATCAAAGATTTGGACGCTCAGGCAGAAAAGTATGCCAAGGAGGCACAGGCGCTTGATCCTAAAATTAATAGCGCATCGGCCAAGGCACAAAAATTGCTAGGAGAATTGAGCGCGCTCCAGAAAAAAGAAGCCGCTCTGCGCAGTGAGATTGCAAGCACCACGGCTGAATATAATGTGCAGCAAAAGCAGTTAGCCACACGCGTTGTCGACAGTTATAAAAATGGCGATCAGTATGTGCTCGAACTTCTGTTGGGCTCAGAGGATATGAACGATTTCATCACGCGCACCGAGATAATCGGGCGTCTCATGCGCTCGAACAGCGAAGCGTCTCAGGAACTCTCCCTCACTAAGCGCAAACTTGAATCCGATAAAGTACAGTTGGACAACGTGGTGAGCGAGGCTCAGAAGAAATCGGACGATGCTGTTGCCAATGCGCAGGAACTCAAATCCCTGCAAGCCTCGCGCAAAAATGCCGCGGCCGCCTCTGAAGCGCTCCAGAATCAAAAAACTGCGCTCATGAAAGACACCAAGAAAAACGCGTCGCGACTACGCGCTTTAGCCGAAGAAGAAGAGGCTGAGGCCGCCAAAATCAGTTCGGAACTCGCTGGCAATGGTAGTGGTGAGTTTTCGGGATCGATGACGTGGCCCGTGCCCGCCTCACATCGCATAACCTCAAGTTTTGGATGGCGCATCTGCCCTTATCATGGGCGCGAGTTGCATCCTGGCATCGACATTGGCGCACCGAGCGGATCGGCTATCGTGGCCGCAGGCGCAGGACGCGTTATAAGCGCTGGTTGGCGCGGCGGATACGGCAACACCATCATCATCGATCACGGCAATGGTGTAACGACGCTTTATGCACATCAGCGCTCTGGTGGTATCAAGGTGAGTGTTGGCCAGCACGTTAACGCAGGTCAGCGCATTGGTACTGTTGGCAGCACGGGCAACTCAACCGGCCCCCACCTTCATTGGGAAGTGCGCGTTAACGGTACGCCGAAGAACCCAACGACGTACTAATCAAATCATTTATCTAACAAGCTAAAATGAGTTAAAGAACCAGCCTTCGCTTAGGGTTCTCACCACTCTTTTACTTTGAGGTTATCCAAAATCTGAACTACTGAATCGCATACATCTAAGAGCTCAATACCAGCGAGATAGTCAAAATCCCTGCGGTAGTTATTCCAGCGCTCAATCATAACAACACTTCTTTTCACAACGTTCATGATTTCTGGATATTGTTTGATTATCTCAAGTGAGGCCCTTTTTCTAGCGGTTGCATACAGAGCATCAGACAGCTCGCAAGAATTGATGTTGGTTGACCATAGCCTACGCAAAAGGTAAACATCGTAATAATCACGTGGTCTCGTGCTTTGATCACCTCGAGAGATGATAGTTTCAAGTTTCTCAGCCAATAGGCTTGAGAGATTATAGGTAAACATCTCGATGCCTCTGTCTTCAAGCATCAAGCGATATGTGTATGAAATTTCACCAGGAGTTATAGCATCCCCTGTGGTAATGTCTACCTTTAATGGCACAGCGATTTGTTGGCACTTTGCAATAAGCGCCACACGGTAACCAAAATAATCATCTTCTTCGCGAATTTCTCGAATGCTTTTAACCTCAAATGTAACATCATCTTTTAAATCGATTTTAATAATGTTGAAAATCATCCGCGAAATAGCATCTTCGGTAACGGGATATCCTTTAATAGTGGCATCAATGTCCATCGTAGACCTAGTGTCTAGGCCAACCAATGATGCTATCAGGAGGCCTCCCTTTATGATGAAATTTGTTTTGAATTCAGATACTGAAACTCGCTCCAAAAAACGTTCATGCATGTAGTTTTGCAGTACCAACTGCGGTGAAATGCCCTTTTCTTTTGCGTAACGTTTCACCAAACTCTTCAACTGCATAGCGTTTTTCATAAAAGCACTTCTAGGTATGACCGTACCTTATCTTGAACCTTCAGTTCAGTTGCATACTGTGATAAAAGCGGAATATTTTTATTCTTCAAACGTGTATATCTCTTGAAGGCTTCTGCTGCAACTTGGATGTCGCTTTTAGCACTTGGCCTCAAGATATCGCATAAAGTTTTTTCTGGATTATAAGCCTTAACCATATTGCCCCCAGGCGTCCGTACCTCCGTCACACCTAGACTATACGCCGGTTCTTTAAACGATTTGCAGAGGATGCCTTCCTCTTTAGGATTTCTTAAGTTATATGTGTAAGGAAACGCCATATTAATTTTTGATGGAGTTCTATCCGTCAAGTCATGCAAAAATAATGCCGTATCTAGACAGTAAATACCACGCTTGTACCGGCTTTGGAGAATAATATATTCGTCTTCCCAAGCCTCTGGCAGAGCATACACTCCTCTAGAGACTTTGATTAGTTCTCCAATATCCTCCAAATATTTCAAACTGCCGCGTGGCAATAGTTCACTCGTCACCATCGCAGTGGTGATTATGCCGTTATTCTGCTCAGCCATTTCAATCAAGCGCCGTTTATGTTTCATCTCATCATCACCCATATTTAACTTTCTTGCTTACGATTTTATTAAACATAAGCAATAAAGTCAAACAATTGTGGAGGCGTCAGTTCAATATCCGTCATTCAAACAAAAGCCTTATTGGTAAACCGCTGCGCTTTTGACACATCTGTTAAAGCGCTCAAAACAATATGGGAAATGTACGACAATAAGTGATATAGGTCGGCAGATATGCAACTCTCAAGAATATTCTCGGTGAAGAGCACTACCGTGAACTTATAAAAAAAGCGCATTCAGAAGCGAAATGATTGCAGAAAAAGCCTACTTCACGTTGAAGCAGTTCATTGCATGTGTCAGGTCGTATGCCACGATGTCCTCGACAGCATCGGCCGCAATTTGCGCGGCATGCTCGAGCTCTTCGAGCGCCTGCTTTTTGAGTGGAGCGAGCACATAATCAGCGGCAGCCATACGTCCGGGCGGGCGCCCAATGCCCATACGCACGCGCGCATAGTTGGGAGTCTGCAGTTTTTCGGTGATGGATTTGAGCCCGTTGTGACCAGCGCTGCCTCCCCCAAGCTTGCAGCGGACAGCACCTTGCTCTATATCAAGGTCGTCATGAACAACGATAACTTGCTCTGCGGTCAATTTATATTCGCTCGCCACATTGACGACTGCAGGACCAGATAGATTCATAAACGTTTGAGGTTTTACAAGGAGCACAGCATGGCCAGCGCATGTGCACTCAGCCACCTGTGCTCCTCCCTTGCTTTTCCAGTAGTTAGCACCGCAGCGCTCAGCGAGCACATCGATAGCCATGAAGCCGGCATTATGACGCGTCTGCTCATATGTGTCGCCCGGATTGCCGAGACCAACGATTAAAAAGTCCATGTGCGCTGAAGTATGCCTTTCCTACAATTACAGTTGAAAATCTGGGTCGAACAAATCTGAAACGCTGCCGTAGTTGTACACAGCACCGATTGCGCGCGCGAAGAGTGGCGCGACCGAAAGCACCTTGATCTTGCCCGTGAGCTGCTCCTCAGGAACAGGCACGGTGCTCGTTACGACAACTTGCTCAATAGGCGCCGCCTCGATGCGCTCGAAGGCTGGAGGCGAGAAGATGCCGTGGGTTGCTCCCACATAAATGGCCTTAGCGCCTTTGTTTTTAAGCGCGCGGGCGCCCTCAGTAATAGAGCCAGCGGTGTCAATCATGTCGTCGGTTACGATGCAGGTCTTGCCCGCAACATCGCCAATAACGTGGTTGATTTCGGCAACGTTGTGCTCAGGGCGACCCTTGTGCATGATAGCGAGCGGGCATCCAAGCATATCGGCAAGCTTCTTACAGGCCTTAGCGCGGCCCACGTCAGGGCTCACCACAACGAGGTCCTCAAGGTTGAGGCTGGCAAAGTAATCCGCCAAAATGCCCAGCGCGGTGAGATGATTCACCGGCATATCGAAGAATCCCTGAATCTGACCCTGGTGAAGATCCATCGTAATGATGCTGTCGGCGCCTGCGGTCGTAAGCAGGTCGGCAACGAGTTTTGCCGTGATTGGCTCACGCGCAGCGCTCTTCTTATCCTGACGGGCATAGCCGTAGTGAGGCATAACAACGATGATGCGGCCAGCGCTTGCGCGCTTTGCGGCATCAATCATAATGAGAAGTTCCATGAGCGAGTCATTAACCGGTGCGGTCACCGACTGAATGAGAAACACGTCTGCTCCGCGCACAGACTCGAGAAAACGCACGTAAATCTCACCATTTGCAAAGTGACGAATCTTAACGTTTCCAAGCTCAGTGTTGAGAGAACGTGCCACCTCCTCAGCAATTGCGGGGTTGGCAGTTCCTGAAAAGAGCAACATGCGCCTATCCATTATTTTGACTCGCTTCCTCTCGTGTAGTGAATTGATGAGTTGTATCGTGCTGGGCCCGGTGACGTGCGGCCCATCCTTCCTTGATTGTTTGCTCGCTTCGTTCAAGAGCGAGCGCGTCGGCAGGTACGTCATGGGTGATTACGCTGCCTGCGCCAATGACAGCTCCGCTGCCAATGTGAACCGGAGCGACGAGCATGCTATCTGAACCGACGAACACATCATCGCCCAATACCGTGTGCGACTTGTGGAATCCGTCGTAATTGCAGGTAATAGTACCGGCGCCGAGGTTACAGTTAGTGCCGATTTCGGCATCGCCCACATACGAGAGATGCGGCACCTTGCTACCCTTGCCAATGTGCGTACCCTTAATCTCGACACTCGTACCCACTTTTGCGCCATCCTCAATGAGGCACTTAGGACGGATGTACGAACGCGGGCCAACACTCACGTTGCTGCGAATCGTTGAGTCGAGGACAATTGATGAGTCGATAACGCTACCCGCTCCGATGTCGGAATTTACGATGCGTGTATCAGGGCCAATGACGACGTCAGACGCAATATAACTTGTGCCCAAAATATGTGAATTGGGGAGCACTGTTACGTCTGCCTCGATGTTAACACGCGGCGAAATCCACGTTGTCTGCGGGCTTGTGATAGTGACGCCAGCAATCATGTGCGCGCGGTTGATGCGCTGTTGCATAAGGGCTGTTGCGTCAGCGAGTTGGACGCGCGAGTTTACGCCTCCCACCTCTTCGGGGTTCTCCACCGCTAGTGCCGTAACGCGTTGACCAGCAGCTTTGAGGAGCGCAAGAATATCGGTGAGGTAGTACTCACCTTGCGCGTTGTTGTTGTCAATGAGCGCGAGACGCGTGAATAAGTTATCGAGAGCAAAGCAGTAAATGCCTGTGTTGATTTCTTTGATAGCGCGTTCCTGGTCGGTCGCGTCTTTATGCTCGATGATGCGGAGCACTTCGCCTGTTTCGGCGTCGCGAATGATGCGACCATAGCCACTAGCGTCAGGAAGTACTGCTGTGAGCACCGTCATCGCTGATTTGCTTTCAACGCACGTGCGCACAAGCTTTTCGATAGTGTTTGCGGCGAGCAAAGGAACATCGCCTGAGAGAACCACGAGGACGCCATTTTGAGGGTCGGTTTCGGACGCCTTGTCAGCGCGGCCTGTTAGCTCAGCCACTGTGTCTGCCGCGACTGCTACAGCGTTTGCCGTACCGATACGCTGTTCTTGGCGGACGACATGCACGCCAGCTGGCAGCACTGCTTCAACCTGCTCGGCTTCGTGCCCAGTAATTACTATCGTTTCGTTGCAGCCCGCTTGGCGAGCGGCATCGATGACAAGTTCGACCATTGGAATGCCCATGATTTCATGAATCACTTTGGGCTTGTGAGACTTCATACGAGTGCCTTGACCAGCAGCAAGTACGAGTGCAATTGTTTGCATAGTCTTCTCCTACGCTCCCATGCTTCGGTTGGTTCTCGCCATGCGCACCTTCTGGCACGCAGACGCAACGCTGACGCGTGCAGTACTATTCTAACAAAGAACCACGAGCGCGCCGAGTTTTATGGTGCTCGCGCACCATGCTTACCAAGAAAAATACCCCGCACACGCGGGGCATGAATTATTGTATGGCTGGGGTACCAGGATTCGAACCTAGATAGCTGGCACCAAAAGCCAGAGTCCTGCCGTTAGACGATACCCCAAAGCGACGAAGTAATACTTTACACGAAATTAGCCTAAGCGACAAGGGGTTCACGGTAAACTTAGAGAAGAGTCATGCGAGAAATTTTTAAGGTATTGTTTAGCAAGAATTAATTACTACGTAAGGTCGACTATGTATTATGCGTATTACAACTCACCGCTGGGCGTGCTTGAATTATGCGCCGATGATCAAGCGCTGCTCAGCGTTGAACTGGCTTCGTCAAAACACTTTAGGACAAGCGCCAACAGCACCCTACTGGATCAAACAATTGCTGAACTCGACGAGTACTTCGCAGGCAAACGCAAAGTGTTTGAGGTGCCTCTTGGCTATGAAGAAACCTATGGGACGCCCTTTATGCGCGAAGTCTGGGAGGCTTTACGCGCCATCCCCTATGGCCAAACGCGTACCTATCGTGAGATTGCGGAAGCAATTGGGCGGCCACGTGCGTGTCGCGCCGTTGGAAATGCCAATAACAAAAATCCCCATATGATTATCGTTCCGTGTCACCGCGTGGTGGGAACGTCAAATCCATGGGGATACGCAAGCGGACCTGAGCATAAACGCTTTCTGCTCGACCTTGAGGGAGCTCACGTTTAGCGTCGATAAGATACTATTTGCGCTGCTCGAGAACGCGTCGAGTAATCTCAAGATCGATAGGCTTATCTACATCAGCGCCCAATGAAGCATACTTCGTAAAGATTGCCGCGCAGGGAGCCTCACAAAACTCTGAGAGTTTTTCTTCAACATCATGCACATCAAGGGTGCCCGATGCAAATTTTGCAGCAAATTTTATGCCTACCACGCGCGCCATTTTCAACGGACTTTTGCGTGTTTCGAATAACTTTTGAAAAATATCTTTAACTTGGTCACTAATTTCAGCTGACCCGAGAAGAAAGTTTCCACCTGTTACATTGCCATCTTTGATTTTTATGTACGTGCGCACCGAACCAGGGAACTGGGCTTCCATATCTTCTTTATGGATAACAGGGTATGAGAAATCAACACCTGCTTGGAGCGTTTGAACAACAAAATCATCAACAGCCTCAGCCGTAATCGCAGGGACATCAGCAGAGACTCCCAAAACATGAAGACCGTCGCGTATGGCGTTAATGCCAGCGATACAGTTATCAGAAAACCCTCCATCGCTTTCAACTACATAATCGACTTTTTCTTTCAATCTTTCTGAAATTGCGCTTGCGTCAGGAATGACAATAGCGATGTTATTGACGGTCTGAGCTTCACGCAGGGCATCAACAACCCATTCAATCATGGGGCGGCCCAACAACTCAACCAAACCCTTGGGGCCATTCATGCCATCAACAGGCTCGCCGTCTCCCCCGCCAAGAACAACTACATTGACGCTCTTTGTATAATTCTTCACGATATCGTTATTCATGTATTGAATCGACTCCATTTATCTTTGAAACGCCACGAGCGCGCAAGCGCGTAGCTCGTGCTCCCCAACCTTGTAGTTGGCACTGGTTTGCCAACTCAAACGCTTCATCGTATGTTGAGCACAGGGCAAAAGAACACGCCCCAGAGCCGCTGACCGTAGCTCCCAAAGTCTGAGGTTGCGCTAGCAAGAAGAGCAGCACATCGCCCACTTCGGGGGTGACACGTATGGCGGCTTCGCTAAGATTATTATATAGTTCTCCCGCAAGAATGTGGGCTTGAGTAGAAATCAAATTTTCAGCAACGGTAAAGTTTGCCGAGTTATGTGCCGAGGGCAAAAGACGCAGGTAGTCACGCAGGCTATCCATCGATTTTCTCGCAACGGGGTGTTCATCGAAAGCCTGATATACTGCCCCCGTTTCTGAGTGAGCGCCAACAGGCCATGCGATGACAATCGGCACACCCGCTGCCGCAGGAAGCGCCTCTTCTATGTGCTCGCCTCGACGGGTCATAAGCGAGGCTCCAGTAGGCGCCAAAAACACAGGAACGTCAGAACCAAGTTGCGCCGCCACTTCAAGAAGACGCTTGTCATGAACACCGATGTTGTTGGCAAGAGCGAGCGCATAGAGAACTGACGCAGCATTGGACGAGCCTCCACCGAGGCCGCCTCCCGCAATGAGCGATTTTTCAACATGAATAGCGACATTTGATTGCGTGTTGAATGCAGCATCAAAGGCTCGCGCAGCCTTGAACATCAGATTGTCTTCTTGGGCAATTCCAAGGTCAACTGAACACGTAACTGAAAGTGTTTCAGCAAGCTCAAGTGTGACAATATCGCCCAACTCTATGGTATGAAAAATTGAATCAACTCGATGATAGCCATCGGGCTGTTTGGAACCCACATTAAGCGCTAAATTTACTTTTCCTGGTGAAAAAATTTCCATGACTATCCTTCACCACTGATACGAAGCATTAAAAAAGAGCGTAAGAATACTTACGCTCTTTTCGGGCTAATTTGAAGACTCAACCCAAGGAAATACTGGCTCGCCACTCTCAGGGTGAGAGAGCTCAACAGAACCGGTCAACACATCAACATACTTATAAGAAGCGCGCGCAGTGCGATTGCGCTTTTCGCGTACCTCAACAAGAAATACTGAAGGATGCGTTTGCATAATTGTGCCTTGGCACTCCATGACTTTTGAGCGACCCATATTTGCACGAATGCAAATAGTCGAGCCCGTCATGTCCTCGAGAACAGCGCGAATATTATCTTCGGCATCTGCCAAACGAGTTAACTCCATATTAAAGACCTCCTAAACAGCAAGGCACTAGTATAGCACGGTCAACTCGTATTTCAGAAAATTTACGCAAGCACTAAACGAACATCTTCGAACGAAAGTGCATCGTTCTCTCTGAGAGGAACAACTCCTTCCAGTCTTTTGCCATTCAAATATACGGGGCATTCTTCAGCAAGCAACTCAACAAATATCGTGTCACCGTTTCTAAAAATATGGAGCGCTCTTCGAGCAATTTTCTGTGATCCAACTTCAACATCATTAAAAGGAGCAGACCCGACATAAAGCGAACCGTTGTGAGACAAAAACCTCTTGCTCAGTCGACCACGCTTCCACAGTTCTACAAAAATGTCGGTCATATCCTTTTCAGACAGTGCGCAAGGTGCTATTTTCTCTTCGCACTCCTCACCTAAGCACGGCTCTTCAGGGCATCCTGCTTGCAAGCCCTCTTTTTCAGCGTCTTCTTGTTGTACGTTTTTTTCGGACGTAATCTCAAAACACGCCTCTGCCGAATGCTCAATAAAACTATACAGACACTCAAAACACGTCGATGCCATATCAACGGCCTTTGAGCCACAAATTGGACAGGTTTTCATGTTTCCCCCTAAAGATATTCCAAAGTGATTTTTTGGCCCTTTCTGAAGTTCTGCGCTTTTCCAGCATCAAGTTCAACTACGCCATAAGCTCCGTTACATGTTATGCAAAAATGACGAGGCGAAACATCTTCGACAACTTTCAAAATCCTTAAATGCCTGTCAAGAAACAAAAGATCGATATCATAATGCATGCCTAAGGTGTGCACCGCACTACATGGCTCGATATACAGACCATCAAAATCTTGAGGGAAGTTTTTCGTATACAAAAGACCTCTGGCGCGCTGCCAAAACGATCTCGTTTTTTTCACTTTAAGTGATGTGGTATTCATGGTCGTGAGTAAACCTCCCCTGTTGCAATGTAAATTTTTTTCGTTCGAACAAATACATGAGACAGCACCGGCAAACGCCGAATAAAATTTGCAGACCCAAAAGGCGTCCAGTTAAGCGATACCCGAAGCTCGCGTCTCCCCTCGATGTAGCTGTCAGGCGAGGTGATATATGAGAGCGAAACATAAAGATGCCTGGGCATTTTCTTTTGCAAAACGTTTTGCAAAAGTGTGTCTTTTGAACCATAAAAATCGTAGGGCATTTGATAGATTATTCGCGCAACTTCATTCGCCATTTTGTCCATTTTTGCGCTCAAGGCAATAAACGCAAAGATATTGCTTACGATAACAAGCGTGACGAGGAAGGCGGGAATAACTACAAAAAGTTCTGTAACCATCTGTCCCTCTTGATCAAAATGAATGCGCCTAAATCCATTTCTTAAAAAATTTTGCATTGTACTACCACCCCAGAGCAGAAAGGCTTTGCTTTGCCAATGGAACTGTTGATGAGGAAAAGCTCGCAAGGCTCATCGTGAAAGGGGCGGAAAAAGTTGCTGAGAATATTGAATATGACATCTGCGCAAAAATCCCACTAAACGAAGTATCACCAAGAGAATTAAGTGACGCGCGGGCAAACGTAGCGACCGAAGATTCACTTAATTTTGCCCCCGTATTAAAGAGTTGCTTAGAAGCTTTTGTTTGAGAAACATACTGCCCCTCAATTCCTGGCGCATTTGCGTCACCGATTTCAGATGTGTTGACCAAAAACGGACGATAGGTTCTGAGATCGGGCTTTGATACTCCCGCGGTTTTTTGGAGTTGATTCATGAAATTTTTTGCTATGGCGCCAATACCCCAAGGCAAATTGTCAAACATACTCTCGAGACCGCTTGTGCCCTTCAGGTAAAAATTCGTTACGCCATACCATAACGAGGAGAGCGACGTAAAAAGACCAGTATCGCCATCAAGAAACGCAAAGACACCTGAGCCAAACCGAGCATTCGTCTCTGAATAATCACTGCGTTGGCTTTGGATTATATTGGACACGTAGCCACTTTGGCAAAGAGGCTTTAAGCGCGCGGCAGATACCGCATATTGCGTCCCAGGTTTTTCATTGCTTGTATGCGTAAGACGAGAAAGCGTAAAGGACGGTTGCGCGCCCTGCTTTTGCAAGTACCCAATGCAGAGCACACCTCTTCTTCCCGGAGGGCGGTATACGAGGCGATCGGATGCCAGCATAGCTTGAGCCTCCGCAAGGAGTGCATCAAAAGAAGCGCTGACATCGGCCTGAAGTTCATCTTGCTTTTGTTGTAATTCTCTTCGAGCGGCGTCATACGCAATAAGCGCTTCCGCTTCACGATTCCAGCGCGAAATAAATGAATCAAGGTTTTCTTGCCAAACACTAACGGCTCGCCAGCTAAATGGCAAACAGATTGAGCACGGCGGATGGTCACTTTGGCCGTACACACTCTGGAGTGCAACTTTCTCGGGAGCGCTTTGGGCGTTTGCAAGGCCGGTGCATTCGGGGTCGCTGTGGTAGGCTTTCCTTTCACCTGCGTCGTGCGGGATGAGATAGACTTCTTGTTCAAGATAGTTCTTAAACAAATTATCGCTCGATACGAGGCTGACATTTAGGTTCGCCCCCGTTCCAAAGGCAGCAGAAAAGACGGACGTAACATGATTTTGAACGTCTTGTTCATTTTTTAAGAACGCTTCATTAATCCGCGTCTGAGCGCCACTCGATGTGCTATCAATAGGAATTAAGTCGTTTTGCTCATTTCCAGCCTTTTGAACAATGTCTTGAAAGGCAGACGAAAAATCTGACACCGCTTCTTCCGTCTTCCATGTACTCGGCATAGTTGATTCGTCCTTGTAATCATCAAGTGAGAAACACTGCGCCTTAAGTTCTTCAACCTTCTCAGTAAGTTCCTTGATTTCTTCAGCACATTCTTGATTCTGCTGGTTAGCCCGCGTGACATCGTCAAGCATCTCAGCATCTTGTGTATAGCGTGACGCTCTTTGTACGCTTCCCTCTAAGGGAAACGGCACTGGAATTACCCCATACTGAGCTTGGTTAAATTTCGCCCGAAAACTGTTATTTTCATCGACTAATTTTCTCGCATAGCCAAAAGCTAATGCGGGAGTTACTTTGTTCAGTTTGGTGGCCGCAGAATAGAGCATGTCAACAAATTGCTTTCTTCGTTCTACATAATTTTTGTCAATTTCTACAAGCCGTGGCAAGAGAGCTGATCCCACCCCTCCACCAAGGGGAGCTTGAGCAACCGCCGCAATGCCTCCCACAACAACAAGTGCATGCAAAAGTAACCCGAGGAAATTGGCCGACAAAATGGTGACATCGATAATCTGCATTATAAGCACGGCGCGACCGATTGCCTCTTGCTCGGCCATGGCCCCCAAATCTGCGGCTAGCTGCACATCACTTGCCGATGAGTTCACCCAATACCACTGGATGGAAACGCTGAGGAGGCATACAGCAACCGCAATCGCAACTACCACCGTCAGCGTTGTCGATCCTGACTCATTTTTGAATGCGGATATCACGCTATTGCCCTCCCAAAATTAACTCGGTATCTTTGTACGACGCATCAGAAAAGGCTGAGGATTTATAGAGCGAAGTACGTTCTTCTATATGAATCAGCCCATCACTTTGTGCCATGAATTTCCCAACAAAAGGAAGCGGCTTTTGCAGGAGTGACACCTTTGCTTGGTAAAAACCGTTCTGATCCCCCGAAGTGACCTCCACCTTGACGCTCTGAGAATCATAAAAGTATGAACCCCCAGGAAGCACCTCCAATTTATGTTTGACATACGTTTCATACACTTCTTGTGTATTCGTAAAAATTGATGAATCCGTAGCTGAGGCTCGCGCAAGACAACCCGTTGCGTAGCCAGCGACCATGCGAACCATGAGAGTGAGTGCTGGTTGTATCAAGACAAGCGACATCACACTTACCAACACGACAACGACTGTTGCCTCAATAAGCGCCTGTCCGTCCGAATCACGGCATAACAATATCTTCGGGAAAATACGGGTTTGCTCCCCTCCCGGTTGTTGGCGTGTTGGGAATATGTGTATACGTCTTGTCGAGAAACGAATTTTGAGCGACCGCATCCGTGCGCCACCACCCTCCAATAGCCGCTAGGGCCACAAGGACCACGAGCACCAAGAGCGTTGCAACAAGATACTCGAGTAGTGCTTGGCCATCATCCTTTTGAGCCCCATATGCTTGCATCAGCTTAACTAATCGCCGAAAGTTGAGTCGTAATGGATGTCCACAAGCTCGTCAGCTGATCGCTAAATGTTGTCGCAAGAGCAATCGCGGCTATGACCACAACTGCCAGAATAATGAGGTACTCGGATATTCCTTGCCCCTCTTCATGAAGCAAGGGCACGGCAACACGCTTGATAAGGTTTTGCATTTCTGCACGATAATACTTAATTGATTTCATAATTCCTCCCAAAATGTTGTTAATGACCTAACGCATACTTATGCCTTGCATCACCTCCATCAAGATGGGACCCAAAAGCAAGATGAGCATTCCAGGCAAAATGAACACGCCAAGAGGGAGCAGAATCTGCACCGGCTTTTTGGCGATTTCTTCTTTAATTTTTTCTTCGCGATACTCGCGGATATCGCGCAATTGATTTTCGAGGGCAATGCCAAGTGGACTGCCCAAATAGAGGGCTCGCTTTACCGTTGCGACAAAGTGATAAAACAGCTCAGAGTCTACTTCGCGCGCAAGTCCATCAAGCGCATCATTGCGTGAGACTACTTGAGAAATATAGAGCTCGTAAGCTGCTTTTGATTGTTTCGCTAAGGCACTCGTAAAACGAGTGACATACGCTTCGAAAGCTGTGTCAAATGTCGCACCAGCCTGAACCGCAAGCACAATAACGCTCAGCATTTCAGGAAGGGCTCGCTCGTACTCATTTCTTTTTTGTAGCGCTAGACGTTGCGAGCGCCTCCCAAACCAACTCGGAATCAACCAAATTGAGATTGCAGCAGCAAGACAAGTCAGGGCGGTGTTGCGCGTAGCCACCTGCACCAGCACACCTACGCACAGGGCGCAGGCAGCTGAGAAAAGACCAGAAATACACTTCTGTTCTTGCTCGTTGAAACCATGCCCCTCAAGCTCAAATACAGAAGTTTTTAGCCCGCACAATTCGCGCATTCGCGTCTGCAAAGAAGTTATGGAAGCGCAAACCCTCCCCAATAGAGTTGATCCCAGCAAACGCGAGAGAACCTCGAAGAAGCTATATTGAGGACGATTTGTCGATCTATGAGTGATGTGCGTGAATTCTTTGGCTCTCAGTACGTATCGCCTTTGAGCACCAAGTTTTACGACTCTCAACGAATAAAGAGCACAGCTGATTCCTGAGGATATGCAGGCTACAAGCCCGAGAATAATCACCATTATGAGCCCTGAATTTCTGAGATTGTCATCATTTTATTGACCATGAGCAGACCGCAAAGATCGAGAGCAATAGCGCCAACGAACAATCCTCGACCGAGCGTTGAAGAAAGAAAACAATCAAGGTAGCCGGGAGAGATGACGTTCATTATCACGATAAGAATTGGCGGAATAATTGCCACAACTTTGACCGAAAGCCTTCCCTGAGCAGTTTGTGTCTGAAGATTTTGCTCAAAAAGAAGAGCTTGCCGAAACTGACTTGCAAATTCGGCCAAGAGCACCATCAGGTTGCCTCCCGTGCGATATTGAATTTGCAATGCCGCGCTTAATGTTTGCGCCTCCGTTACTACCGCACTTTCCATCGCCTGGGCAAACGCCCTATCCGCGGGGACGCCACAGGCAATAAGGGATGAAGCTTTTTCAACATGAGTTTTCATGGGGTACCCGATGTGCCCTGTGCACATTTGTAAGGCTTGAGAAAGTGACTTGCCCGCTTTAAGAGAATCAGCCAGATCTTCAACCAAAATTATGAGTTGCTCGCGCATAGCCCTCTGTGACTTTTTGTATTCTGACGAAAGCACCAGCGAAGGAGCAATTACCAAGGCAGCGCCCACTAATATGCTGAACGGGCCGCACGCCAAAGCAAGCACAAGAGTAATAGCGACTGCTGTCAGCAGCTGCCAGAAGAAAACAGTTCCAATGCGCTCGCTCTCGCATAGCAAATCGTAGTGAGCGGTAATCTTTTGAACAGGCCCCACCCTATGTACAACTCTTGAAAAGTTCGGAAGAGCCTCGAACCACTTGAAAGTTGCCGAAACAAGCATCAAAGCAATTGAACTATGGGAAAGGCGCCGCGCCCCGCTCTTAGAAGGGGATTTCGCAAGTGTGGCACCAAGCTGAAGTTTTCTTTTACGAATAGCCAACGCCCCTAGTGTCGTCCAAGCACAAGTGTAAGCAATAATGCCGAAACTCAGAGCGGCAATAACTATGAGCGCACTTTCTAAGAGAGCCATAAGTGCGCCTCCTCTCGAGAAAGCGCCCCTGCTTCAACAAGGCTTTTGCAAAAAGAAGAAGCCAAAAAATAACGAGGAGCGTCTTGGGTCTCTCCCGAATGCGGATCAAATTTTTTATCGAGTTCATAGATTTTTTCGAGTTTCAGGTTTCCTTCTTCGACGCCCTCAACAACTGAAATGCTCTGCAACTTTCGCATGCCATTTTTTTCGCGAACAAGCTGCACAATGACATTAAACGCTGATGCGATTTGAGCAAGAACTTGCTGCGACGAAAACCGCGCACCATAACCTACCATGGTTATGAGACGACCAGCCACTTCAAGTTCTGAATTGGCATGGAGCGTTGTCATTGAGCCATCATGACCCGTATTCATGGCTTGAAGCATCTCAAGCGCTTCTTCACCACGAACCTCTCCCACAACAATCCGATCGGGCCTCATACGCAAGCTGTTAATCACCAGGTCTCGTAGCGTAACGGCTCCCTTGCCTTCAAGATTCGCGGAACGACTTTCAAGACGCACCACATGAGGATGGTGCAAAAACCGCAACTCAGCCGAGTCTTCAATGGTAATCACGCGTTCGTTAGGCGAAATTTCTTGTGAGAGCGTATTGAGAAATGTTGTTTTGCCTGAACCAGTACCACCAGAAACGGCAATATTTTTATGACTCTTTACAAGAGCGCGCATCAAGGGAATGAGCTCTTTGGGCATGCAACCCATTGAAGCTAAATCTTCGAGTGAATAGGTGTCTTCACGAAACTTTCGAATTGTAAGAGTTGGACCATCAAGTGCGAGAGGCGGAATGATGGCATGAAACCGATGCCCCTCTTTGAGGCGCGCGTTTACTACCGGTGTGCTCTCATCAATACGTCTTCCAAGCGGAGCGATAATTTGATCGATTAGTTGGCGCACTTCTTCATTAGAAGCAAATGTTCGCTTGCTGCGATACAGCCTCCCCGCGCGTTCGTAAAAAATATTGAGGTGGCCATTGACCATAACCTCACTTACGCTGGGATCGTTTAGCATGCCTTCAAGCGGCCCAAGGCCAAGAAATCGCGCAAGAATCCCCTCTTTGAGCTGCGCCATGCGCGTTGCATCCGCAAGAGAAAACGGTGCCTGGCTCAGTACTTCATCGATGACATGAATAAGTTCATTTTCAGCAGCTTGCCGATTATCCAAAATGAGTTGAGCAATCTTTTCTTGGGGCAAGACAGCAAAGAGAGCCTGCTCAAACGAGGACTCGAAGCTTAGAGAGCGCCCCGCCACATCACTATTCTCAAAGGGACCCTCATAAGAGTCTCTTTGCTTGACTGCATCAAAAAGTGAGTTCATTTGAACCACCGCCACGATGACTTTTTCATCGACGCCTGCATTGCCTGAACGCTATTCAGTTGAAGACCCATCTTTTGGGCTATTACACGAATAACGGCTTCAAACGAGTCTCGTTTTTCTGCGATGGCATACGCCCCTAAAGCATTTCCAGCATCCATCAACATTGAAAATTCACGCGAAAAAATGTCAAGGCTACTTGCCGCGCGGATACTGAGAGCTTCGCATATGTCGTTCGCGGAAAGACCGTAGGCTTCAAGCTTGTTGACGACATAAATGAACTGACTTGTGGGCAAATTCAATTTTGCGCAGAGCGCTATAAGAGACTGAGTAGCCCTGCTCGAGATAATGCCTTGTTCAGTTAGACAAACCACTTGGGAAGATGCCTCAAGGAGTTCAATATGAAGAAGTGTCCAAAAGGAGCCCGTGTTAACAAGCACAACATCAAACTCGTCCGCAACACGCTGGAGGAGTGCTGCTGCTTTGCCATAAAACAGTTCAGCCTTTTCCGGCGCTTGTTCAGGCGAAAATAACATAATATTCTCCGCCACGCTCATGCCAAAATGCTGGGCAGGCAGCGCGGGGGAATCGAGACACCCCAAGAGATCAAACAGCGTCTTCGTAGGTTCAACATTAAAGACAAATCGCATATCGCCAAATTGCAGATCGAAATCAACTACCGCGACTGAGAGCCCTGATTGGGCAAAACGATATGCGCACAGGGCACAGAAAGTGCTCTTGCCGGATCCACCCTTCGCGCTGACAAAAGAGAGAATATTTTTCTGAACGCTTTTTGCTTTTGGCTTGCCTTCGGCCTTGTTTTGCTGCGTACCCTTTGCCGCTTTGGTGACACGCCGAATCGCGGACAATAAGTCTTTGTCACTCCAATCAATTGCGAGTGCGGCACTTGCCCCCGCAAGCATTGCTCGATTTACCATGTCCGAGTCACGCGTAGGGAGCACCACAATGACAGTCACGTGGGGAAAGGCAGTTCTCACGGCATCAACTAAATTGAGTTGAGCCAACTCTTCAATATGCGCGCCGATAACAACGACGTGCGTATCGCTCGATTTAAGCTGTTCGAGATCGGTAAAGAAATCATCAACGTGTCCATGTACGCGCAGATTTATCTCTTGAGGGAATACTTTTTGCGCCGCGAGAAAGGCTGCCCTTTCTTGCTCTTGAGCAGAAACGCATACTGTACAAATACTCATCTTGCCGCCCCCGATGAACCCGCGCCCTTCTCATCCCCACCAGCGTCAAGGCTGAGCGTGCTCTCGTCGGAGCGCACGGGAGTTTCAAAAAGAGCATTTTCGTTTTTCGGAAGAACAATATAAGTCGAATCAGCAACCGAAGCCGCAACCACCTCTTCAACTTTCGCGTCAGGAATCGCTAACGTCACCCAGGTGATTTCGCTTTTATCTGAACCACCAATGAAAGAACTCTCTTTAGCCTGTGCTACTTGTTTGTTTGATGAAAGAACTTCCGCTTTTTGCACAAGCACCTTAGAAGTTGAAGGATCACGTGTGGTCATCACGGTCACGTCCATGCCAGCCGTAATCTCACCCCCGAGCGCCCTCACTGAATCGGTCTCAAGCGTTACCGCGGTAAAGCCTTCCGCTATGGCATCAAAACGATTCACTTTTGACCTTATGTGTTCGCGAGAGATAGGCTCGCCTTTGAGTACTGAACTGCTCACACGACGGTCACGAAGCGCGAGCATATTCTTCTTGAGAATGGGATGCCCTGCCAAAAGAGTGACGGGCCACTTTTGATACGCAATATCATCCTGGTTTATCCGTTGGCCTGCCTTGAGATTATGCTTTGCAACACAGACCTCGACGACAGATCCTCCGTAGCGAGCGAGAAGATCATTTTGCCGCTGATGGCTGGCGTGCACTACGAGTGCCAAAAACGCGGCGATGGATAATGCGGCGACAATGCCACAGAGTGTTGAAATGATTTTTTGCTTATCGGCCATAAGGTGCACTCCTTTTCATTCGTGCACCCATCATGTCAAGAGGCCCTAAGTAATCTGTGAAAACACCTTCAAATAAAACTTAAGCCCATCTTAAAGATGGGCTTAAGTAACTGATTTATTCTTGATGCGTGAAACTTATTCTTGATGCATTAAAGCATCTGGTGCACCGAGGAGCTTACTCCGCTGGTTTGTTGTCTTGCTCTTCAGATTCAACTTTAGCGTCGCTCTCGTCAACTGGTGCTGACTCCTCGACAGAAGACGCTTCTGCCTCTTGGGCCACAGATTCCTCGACTGGAGCAGGTTCCTCGCTCGATACGGACTCCTCGACAGGAGCAACTTCCTCATCGATAACTGGCGCTCCCGCATTGCGATTCATGACCGCGTTAATCGCGTCGCGAGCTTCATCCTCAGACATGGTCTGCTGATCAGGACCCACATTATTCGTCGCACCGCCCACAACCGCGGGTGATTTAATGCGATTATAGAATGCGGTATAGGTTATCTGCATGTAAGGATTCACCCATAAAAATGCAATGCCTAAGGTAACGACGCCAAGCAGAGTCCATAAAATGAAGCTCAAACCAAGAACGAAAAACTCCCATTTATGACCTTCCATCATGCGCGATGACTCAGCGAGAACTTGGTTCGCGGGCATATCGGGATGCTCAATAATGATGTAATACGACATTGCGTAGCGAAACGACGCAATAATTCCGGGGACGATAAAGAGCAGCGTCCACAAAAAAGTTTTAACCCACATGAGGAACAGAACACTGAGATTGCTATCGAGTCTCTCGAAACCATCAAAAGCGTTTCCGGCGCTAATTTTTTTGTTATCGAGAGTCTTGAGACTCATGCTCGCAAAGCTAAAGTTGAAAATTCCGCTCACCATTGCCGAAACAAGTGAAAGAAACAGCGCGATAAACGATTTATCGCCATAGTGGTCCGCAAGACCACCCTGAATGCCACCGATGGTACCCGCAATGACAAAAATTATCAGCGTAGCAAGCACAAATGGGGTCGTCTGAAGACGTAAAACCCGTCGTGCTTCCTGCTTTAGCTCAGTTCTTGTAAACATTACCATACCAAAGCTCCTTTGCTTGAAACCTTGCGGATAAGTATAGCTTTATAGCGCCCAATTACCATCTTTGAAGACTTGAATTTTTTCACCGTTTGCAGTTGTGCCAACGATGCTCAAATCCGCCGTACCAAACATAAAGTCAACGTGCTCAAGCGACTGGTTCATACCATGTGCGAGCAACTCATCTTTCGTCATCTTCATGCCGCCTTCAAGAGACTCAGGGTAACTCTCACCAAGCGCCAAGTGGCACGCAGCGTTCTCATCGTAGAGCGTCGTAAAGAAGAGCTTACCGGTGTTTTGAACGGTTGAATCAAAGGGCACCAGCGCAACCTCGCCAAGACGCTTTGAGCCTTCGTCGGTGTTAAGGAGGTGCTCAATAATTTCCGCACCCTTGTCAGCCGAGTAATCAACAACTACACCATCTTTGAACTCGAAACGAAGGCCTTCAACCAATACATTGTTATAAAAGAGCGGCTTTGATGCAAAGACCACGCCGTCAACCTTATCGCGGTGAGGACCCGCGAAGATCTCTTCACTGGGCATATTCGCAATATAAGGGTCGCCAAACGCGCCCGTCTCCTGCGAACCCGCGAAGTAGTAACCCTCTGGCATACCAATCGTAAGGTCGGTACCCAAGCCACTGGTAAAGTGAAGCTCGGTGAACTTAGCCTCGTTGAGCTTGTCGCGGTAGGTATTGTTGCGCGCAACATGCGCATCCCACGCGGCAATAGGATCGCCCTCAAGCGAGCGTGTGCAGAGCAACACATCGTGCCACAGCGCCTCAAGACCCTCCTCGGCAGAAAGTTCTGGGTAAACAAGCGATGCCCAAGGCACGGTTGCTACGCTGGCGATATTCCAACGAACAATGCCCTTCATGCGCGCGTCACTAAACTTTTCCGTTGCCTTCATGCGAGCAACGCGTGAGGCGCCCAATTTTTCAGGATCAAGCCCGACGGGAGGAGGAAACTCGGTATCGAGAGCTAAGAACAGGCTGTTCTCGTTTGCGTACTCATTGTATGAGTCAGCCATCCACTGGGGAACTTCTTTAACCGTCTCGAGGTCAGCGTAGCGCATGCGCAACTCACCACCAGGAACGTCTGACCAACGCGTAATGACATCCTTCGCGCCGTTCTCGTAAGCGTGACGCATAATAATACGCGCAAACTCAGCTCCCTCAATGGGAGCAGACAGGATGAGGGTCTGGCCTTTTTTGAGATTGAGACCGCGCTTTATGAGCAAATCAGCATAAGCTTCAAGGCGCTCATTGAGATTAGGTACTTTTTTATCCATGGATAATCCTTTCAATACGTACTGCATTACGTAGAAATTTTTTACTACCTCTCTACTATAAAATATCGGCGGACATTATGCAGTTTTTGGTAAGGCCTACACCCGAAAAACTTGATTTTGTCCGTTTTTCGACTATTTTTTAATACGCTATAAAAAAATCTTTGGTGCGTATAATTAATCAGCACGAGGCTAATTACTAGTCTCGTGCTTTATTTTTTGCCCCAAAACTACCCCAATCTGGAGGATCTACTGTATGGAATTTCACATGAAGTTGCCACGAAACACAAAAGAATTCGCGCTCTTTCTCGCGGTCATCTCAATTATCTCGGTCAATATTATTGCGCCCCTAATCTCGGGCTTTGAAGCAGGCTTCAGCCTAAGCGTCTGGGCCAATACGCTTAAAGTCATCCCCTTTATTTGGGTTGCCGTGGTTGCGCTCGTTCTCATCACACGTAAGCCAGCAGAATGGCTCACCAGCAAGTTCGTCAAAGAGGGTGATAGTTTCAGCGCTCACATCGTCATCGATATTCTCTGCAACGTATTCTTTATGTCGATTTGCATGACGATTATTGGATCTTGGATTGGAACACGCCATTTTGGCTTGGAGCCCTTGCAGATGTTCTTCTATAAATGGCCCCGCAACGCAGCGATTTCCTTCTGTGTTGAGTCGCTCATCGCGCAGCCTATCGCGCGCCTCATTATGCTCAAATTCCACGAGCGCAAAGATTTCAAAACTCAGTTAGTCACTGAGGGATAATTTCGATTTATCGTTTATTGAAAGGGAGTTCAGCCCACTCGGCTGGACTCCCTTTTTCTTTGTGAGAGATAGCCGAAAGCCAAGATCTGGTCATAAAAAACACCGCCTACCTGCAAGTTTAGGTGAGACGGTGTGAGGTTCGAATGGCGGGAGTAACGGGACTTGAACCCGCGACCTCTGGCTTGACAGGCCAGCGCTCTAACCAGCTGAGCTATACCCCCGAATAATCGGAACTGCATAAAATAACAGCGACTGAAAATAATACCGTTTTACGCCCCAAATGTCTAGGGTCTGCCGAAAAATCGTGAAATTTTTTTGTATGTGGTAGAAAACCAGCCCTACGGTGTATGATTTAGGTGATAACACGGACGGTGAAGGTGACTATGGAACACTTTTTTCGCTACTCCCTCAGCACGCTCTTATTTGCGCTTGCCGTTTTCGTGCTTTTCGTCATTTTTGTCTTGATCCGCATGATTATCGAGGCAAAACATATCCACGTTCGCAACATTCGTCTCTCCCTCCCCGAACTTGATGAACGCCTCGAAGGCATGCGCATCTTTTTTGGATCGGATATCCATGCCGGCCCGCCTCTGCGCGAGAAGGGCATGGCCAAGCTCGTAGAACGCATCAATATGCTCGACCCCGACGTCATCTTGCTGGGTGGCGATTATGTGGGCGGGCATTTTCATGGCACGGACTACTTCTACCCTGCCCTCAAAAATCTGCGCGCGACACATGGCACGTTTGCTGTTGCGGGCAATCACGATTATTGGGAGACGGGAAACGAGATGGACACGCTGATGCACGAGGCCGGCGTGCGGCTTTTGCGCAATAAAAACGCCTGCATTGAGCATAATGGTGCTCCTGTTTATATCGCCGGTGTCGATGACTTATGGGCAGGAAATCCCGACCTTTTAAAAACAGTCGAAGGTATTGAGCAATCAGAATTTGCGGTGATGATTAGCCATAACCCTGATGTGTTTGCCGAGGGTCTGCCCAACGACAACAAAGGCGGGTTCGACTTAGCCCTTGCGGGCCACACGCACGGCGGGCAAATTACGGCATTCGGCAAGTGGGCATACGCTCCCACGGAGTTCGGAAAACGGTACCTCAACGAGTGGCGCATCGAAGACGACGTGCCCATTTTGGTCTCAAACGGTATTGGCTGCAACGGCTTTCCAATTCGCTTTTACGCGCCAGCCGAGATGCACCTCATCGAGTTGTCGCGCGGCCCTGAAAAGATTGAAGATCTCGATATGGGAGTGGACGTGAGCATCGCTGCCCGCATCGCCCGCGGATAGGGGAACGGACTTTACCAGTTTGTTATCAGCAATTGAAAACCTGCGCTTAGTCCAGTTTTGATGATTCTCCGAGTTTCTTCTCGTCGGATTTCACTTTTCGCTCAAGTTTCTTCAGGCTTGGCTCAGGCGGAAGATCCTCGGGAACAATCCCTCTATCCTTAAGCAACTAGATGGCAGGCGTAGTGAGTTAACTTGTGGTCAGAAGCTTCTCTTGTAGCGTCACTTCCCATTTTGACCATCATATTAACTCCCAAGCGTTATAGGCATAATCGCTCATTGGAATAGTTCTGACAGATTCAGGAGTTTTAGGAGCTTCGATTTTAAATTCACCGTCAACATATACATAAGTACGTTTTACGTTCAGTTCTTTATTTTTAAAATCTAGTTCCTTCCACTCAATGCCAAGAATTTCCCCTTTTTTGCCCAAAGCACAAACCAAAAATTAACATTGCATACACGCTATCTGATGCCGCTTCGTTTGCATAATCTAGAATTCGCTAATGATCTTCAAAATGCGTAACCCATTCTCCTGAAGAATATTCTTTAACATATGGCTTGCGAGGATATTTAGCGACTTTGAAACCGCTGGATTTTTCAATAATATTGAGGTCTTTAACTGTCTCAAGAGCAACACGCAAAGTCTTTCGAGCACTTTTCGCCTCTCTATTGGTCAGTAGCCCATTTATCATCTCTTGTATTTGAGCTGTAGCAATATCCCCTATGCGCGAATTTCCCAACCTAAGAAATACACACCGTTTGAGAGTACTCCGATAATATCTAATCGTGTTACGACGTAAATGTGATTTGTTCTTCCAGAAGAAACTTTCAACAAACTCCACAAGAGTCAAATCTGTGGGCAAAACGTTTGATGATAAAGTTTTTAGCTCAAACTCATGCTCGAGCTTCTTTGCTTCTCTTAGGTTCTTAGTGGTACCGCAATACCTCTTGCGCTTCCCCGTAATTGGGTCACGTCCAGCATCAACTTGGACTGAGTATGTTCCATACTTATTTTTTAAATATGCCATACCAAGAGATAGAGTTCCCTTCAACGGGAACTTTTGCGAGCCTTACATCTTGGCGAGTGGAGGCTCGCTTTATTTATCAAAAAGGAACAAATGCTTTTGATGACTATATTTCTCTTTTTTTGGCAACAACAGCCAATAGTTCTCAATAATGAGCGACAAATTAATCTTCATCACAGTTGTCTTGCTCAAGCACACTGTGAACGTCTATAGTCGGCATTGGGAGCATAATCCCAAACGACCTTGTCGTCGTTTCAACGGCAACTCTTAAGAATGAATACGTCAACGATACTGTATTAAAGAGTGCAATTTCAGACACACTGGGTGCTTCATCATCTTCAACGAAAGCCGTTTTATGCGTTTCAGTCTCGCAATAAGCAACTACCTCAAGCGCCTTTTGGGATTCAACAGTAATCACAACCGTTATTTCACAAGAGCGAACAAGAACGTCTTCCCTATCTTCGATAATCTTATCCTCCGTCTGAATTGAAAATTCTGCTTGAGGAGCTCCATCAGTCTCTATTGGGTCAAAATGGAACTTTTTTATTATGCTTTTTCTAACACCTATAGGAGAAAATGAGCTAGTGGCCATACTTTGCATCCTTTACGCTGCGAGCGGAATAATGTTTGTTTCCTTCTTCTTCGAATGACATTTTTTGCCATAGTAAAAATTTGAACTCTTTGTACTAACTGTTTCATAATTGAACGACTCTGGACGTCTCTTCGGACGCTCATATGTGACAACATCCTCAAAACTTGAATCAAATACGACAGCAATTTTTGAAATTGTCTTAATAGTAAAATTCATATCACCATTAAGCATGTGTGACACACACGATCTACTAACTCCAAGTTCTTGCGCCAGCGCGGTCTTGGTCATGCCCTTCTCTGATAGTTTAAGTTCAATATACGCAGAAATATCTGAGGTTTTCTTTGTGAACGTATATTCCCAGGTGTTCTTTACGGTTCTAATTAGTTCAAGCAGCCTGTCCATTAAAAATCAACTCCTCCATTTTCCTCAATCCACTTTAAGCATTCTCGCGCCCTTTTGTCACTTACATCCACATCTTTCTTTGGCACGTTATTTTTACTCCCACCATGAGTGATAAAAGCACGCAACAAAATGAACCGCTTAAAGTTCTCTTCCGGAATACCGAGTGTTGCAATCCTGAGTACCTTTGGGCAAGACTTCTGTGGCTTGATTTCTAAATTGAAATCATGATTTTTAAATGGCGAACTGAAGCACTTACGAATCTCACAAAAATCATACTCGGCAAATTGCTCAATAGCAGAAAGCATCATCCTGGCACTTTCATCATCATTTTTCGTCAGTCTGCCAAGCTCTTTGAGAGGAACCATTGAGCCTGACTGATTAACGTAAATGAAAACATTGCTCCCTGATGGATATTTTACAAACGGTTTCCTCAATACAATATACCACCTTTTGTTGAATTATAACTCAACAATGCTTCAGTTCCATAATTAACGCACCGCTTCAGCGCGCTACATACTGACAAAGCAACTATCCTTTGAGTCACTACGCATTCTTAATCTTCCTTAGCATTCCATCGAGATTTTCGGGCGTACAATCATTAGCAAATACGTTTTCAGCTAGTGCGCACGCAACCTCATAATTATCAATGTTGTGCCCGCTCTTTCTCTTTATGGCCAAGCGCACCTTATCAAGCACTTCTTTAGTCATGATATGAGCGACAAGTTGATCAGCCGAGAGTGCATGACAACGATCTGCATATTCGGCCAACTCATCTTTTCGAGAAGCCTCTTCTGTCAGAAGATACAAAAGCTCAACCTTATCAGCCTTCTTCATCTTTTCATCGGTAAGCTTTACTGAAAACACTTGATCAATTTCAGGAGCTGAACCCTTCTTGAACTCAATACGATATACAATCCACTCAAGTGAGTTTGTGAGGATTACCCATTCTAGCCCCATATTAATTGCATAATCACAGGCTTGCTTTGCATGAATTTCCTTTAGACGAACAGAAGCCTGTTTTGCTTCAATAACGGCCAAGTCGCCAGCTTTATTTTTCAACACAAAATCGGCAAATTTGCCACGAATCATCTGTTCGCCCGTAAGGTTATTAAACTCGTCCCACCCAAACATATCATCTAGAATTCTTACAATTACCTGACGTGTGTCAGCTTCACTAACTTTCTGCTCAGAAGAACGTGCCGCGAGCTCCGTAAACTTGTTAATCTTCTTCTTAATACGTTCCTTAGCCCTGTCTTGATATACGGCCATGATTTGCTCCCCAATTCTTATCTATCGCGCACCTCTTATTAGCACGCTCCAAACCAAATTATTAATACGTAGACTGAAAGGCATATAAGATTTTCTATATTGGAGGATTGTTGACCTATTAGGCGCACTATCAAAAGAACGATTGACGAAAAATCGACTGAATGCCGCATTTCGAATGAATTGGTATCTAATTTTATGATTATGAATTTTTTTCTGCACTTTAAGCCCCCGCTGAAAAAATGTTATCACTCAGGATTAAAAATATATTAATAAACTCTAAAAATTCTCTGAAGCCAACCTTCGGAGTTTGTAA
>CALLZE010000145.1 GCA_937858655.1 uncultured Coriobacteriales bacterium | reverse complement strand
AGTCGCAGCGATCTTAAAAGCGCTTCTTGATGATGAAACCATCCGCATTATCGTTCCGACTAGCATCGGCACAGGCACCGAATATGGCGACGCGTCGGTTATTGCTGACGCAAACATCTATTTGCGCGCACGCATCGAAGAATTGCGTTCAGAGGGCCACCTCAACCGCGAAATTGAAGTGCTTGATGTGACCCGCTTTGGTTCACCGGAAATTTGGGCATCATTAAACGGCGCCCCTGCGGCAACGCTGAACGAATTATTTGGCATGAATTCTCCCTGCCTCGCCTGCCACCTGTATGTGCACCTAGCGCGCATTCCTCTGTGTCTTGATCTGAGTGTCACTAAGCTCATTTCTGGCGAGCGCGACACCCACGACGGCCGCATCAAACTATCTCAAACCATCGATTCAATTGATGCTGAGGTCCGCATACTCGCTCATGCTGGTATCGACTTTATATGCCCGCTACGCACCATGAGCGGTGAAGAAATTGGTGAACTCGTTCCCAACTGGGCCGAAGGCAAGAAGCAACTCGAGTGCGTCCATTCCAAGAACTATCTACTCCCCGATGGAAGCGTCGCCTATGACCGGGCCACACATCAAAAATATATTCAAGAATTTTTTGAGCCCGCGGGCCTCGACATCGTCGATGCATGGCTCAGTGCGCGCGAAAAAACACAGGGCGCTGAAACTGACTAATTTTGCTTCAGTTATTTGATAATGACGTAAAGCAGAATTGAGAAGAAGTGCAGGACGGTTCCTGCCAATACCCAGGCATGCCATACTGAATGAAGCCAAGGCACCTTCTTGAGAACATAAAATATGGTACCGACAGTATAGCAAAGACCGCCCGCCACAAGCAGGTATACTCCCACAGGAGCAAGCAGCGCGAGCAAATTGCCGATGCTGAACACAATCATCCAGCCCATCATCAGATAGATGACGGCCGAGACCCATTTTGGTCGAAAGACCCAAAATGCTTCAAGCGAGATGCCCACAATCGCGAGCGACCAGATGATGATGAGAATTGGGATGCCATTGACTTGGCGCAGGGTAAGCAAACAGTAAGGCGTATAGGTGCCCGCAATAAGCAAGTAGATTGCGGCATGATCAAGTACTTTAAAAACGTACTTCGCCTTTTCATTCCTCAGGCTATGGTAAAGCGTTGAAGCCGTATACTCGAGAATTATTGACACGCCATAAATAATTGCTGCCGCAATTTTATAGCCATTGCCATCCATGCCCGCAAAAACGAGCATGACCGCGAGGCCAGCAATACCAAAGATCACGCCAAGACCATGCAGAACACTGCTTGCGATTTCTTCGCCCACAGAATACTGCTTCAGAACGTCAAACGTCTTTGAAGCGGAATCTTTTATGTTTTGAGTTTTTGCTCCCATAAGTGTTCCTAGTATACCACCAGCGCGCAGCGGTGGGAGCAGAACTGGAGCATGACGTTGTGCCAAAGTTACCCAAAAAGTTCGCGTGTGTGTCCGCCCCCTCGTCTACAATTAAATCAATAAACATTGGAGGAAACATGGCACGTCCCGTTAAATTTTTGCACGCCGCAGACTTCCATCTTGGCGCTGGTTTTATTGGCGCGCAGGTGCGCGACCAAAAGCTCGGTTTGCGTCTACGAGCAGCCGTTTTCGAAGCCTTTGATGCTGTCATTCAAACTGCTCTTGATGAAAACATCGATTTCGCGGTTTTTGCGGGAGACTTGTTTGACGTCACCGAAAGCAACTATCGCGCTCAAGGCCATTTTGTTGAAGGGCTCAGACGACTTGAAGACCAGGGCATTGACGTATATATGGTCGCTGGAAATCACGACCCTCTCGATGGATCGGACCGCCTTGCCCTCCCCAACAATGCGCATCTCTTTGACTCAAATAATGTTGGTGTCATGCATTTTGAAAAGGAAGGCGTACAGCCTTGCTCCCTTTATGGTCGTAGTTATCCTCAAGCAGAAGTCAATTCAAACTATGCGCAAGCTTTCAAGCGGGATACCTGCGTTAACGCCATTGGAATTCTCCATACAAACGTCAGCACAGAATCTGACCTAGAGCGCTATGCTCGCTGTGACATGCATGATCTTATCGACGCTCAGATGGATTACTGGGCGCTGGGGCACATTCATCTCACCAAAGTTTTGCGTGAGAGCAATCCGTGCGTAATCTACCCTGGTTCGCCACAAGCGCTCAATATCAACGAAACAGGAATACACGGCTGCTATATCGTTGAGCTCGATAATGGCACCCCAACCTACGAATGGCACCCAGCAGGGCGCGTAACCATGCACCGAGTCGCAGTGGATATTAGTTCCGCCGCAAATGAAGCGGACATACGCGACTGCGTCGTTACTGCCCTCAACAGCGCTTTGGCCGATGACTCCAATGAACACCTTGTACGCATTATTCTCACGGGCGTGTCTCACCTTGATAATGCGCTAAGCCAAGAGGCACTTGAAACACTTTACAATTCATTGTGCCCAGCCCTTTCTGGGCCCTTTCCCAATGTCTATCTTGATTCAACAATCATTAATGAGACTCTCGACAGTGTTGAGGACGATATGGAGCACACAACCAACGACTTTCTGAGAGATTTTCTTGATATCGAGCTCAATATGGTCGAGCCATCGGTCATGGAATCAGCGTTTCAGAGTAAACAATTAAAAACATTCCGTCAGGAATTTCCTGCAGAATTTGAAAAAATTAATCTCTCACTCAATCAGGAAAACATATTGAATGAGGCAAAAGAACTCCTTTATCGCAGACTCATGAAGAGGGGCTATTAAGATGTATTTAAAGAATCTTGAAATTGAGTCTTTAGGCTCGCTAAAAGGCCGCGTCTTGGACAATCTGACGCCCGGAGTAAACGCAATTATTGGAGATAACGGCACGGGCAAGTCGACCGCGCGCGCTGCAATCTCGTTTAGCCTTTTCGGTATCCCTAGCGCAAAAGGAAAAGATGGCATAACAAGTGCTTATTTCAACGCTGGCAATACGCTGCGGCGCGTTCACGCCACAATTACCAACGGCGAGCAAGTCGTCAAAATTACACGCGAAACCACTGACAAAAAAGAAAGCGGACCTGCCTTTTTTCAGCCTACCGCACATGAGGACATTTTCTCTGAGTACATTGGCGATGTATCCCGAGAGGACTTTCTCAATATTTGGAGTACCTCAGAGTCTGATGTTAATGAGATTGACCCCGAAAAAAGTGGGACACTGCAAACGTTCCTGTCATCACATTACGGCCTCTTAGAAGCTCCCTCACAAGTAAATAAATCTCTTTCTAGCGAGATTAAAAACGCTGAATCAACCAACGCGAATAGTGACTCACTGGCACTCGCAATCAAAAAATATAAAGAACTTGACGCGGAATATCAGTCATTGAGTAAACGCTCCAAAGAGGCCATTGACGCAAGCTTGCAACTCAATAGCCTCACACAATTAAAGGCAAAGAAAGAGGAGTTACTGAGCGAAATAAATTTCCAAAGAGATGCCATCAACACCGCCCATGCCAAACATGTTGTCTTAAGCAGTGATTTAGAGAAAACCACTGAGGAAATTTCGAGCCTAGAGGCTGAACTTGCCGAACTCTGCTCCAATGAGCCCGAGCAACCAGCAAAACCGATACTCAATAAAGCGGCAGAAATAGAATCAGACTCAAGAAATGTTAATGAATACCGTTCCAAATTAGCAGAACTTGAGAATCTCTCAGTGAAGCGCGCAGAAATAACCGAACAGTTAAAGGCGTATCCTCAAACCTCATTTTCTTTCACTGAAGAAGATTGTGACCAAATTGCCGCTGATGCCGAAAAATATTACGAGCGCATTTCTGAAGCAACTTACGATCTCTCTCATAAAAGAGAGCTTTGTGAACAAAAGGTCCACCAACTTGAAGAATTGAATGCCATTCGAGAGCAAGCTCAACCCGCGAACAAAGCTTGGGGACGCATCTTTGCCATTCTTGGCACAGCAGTCTGTTTCATCGGCAGCGCTTTATATGCCCTCATCGGCGCTGGGTCAACGATGCTGGCAATAATTCTTGGGTGCGTTGGCTTACTTACTATTGCACTCGAACTTATTGCGCTCAGCAGAAGTAAAAATTCAGAATCTCTCAATTCAGACTCTTTGGCAAAGAAGCGTTTTATCGAGGAAATCGCCCAGGATAAGGCGAATGTCACCGCCGCCGAAAACATTCTTGCTCTCGCCGAAAAAGAGTGGAGTGAGTTCATCACCAAAAACTTTCCTGCTCACGCGGAAGAGTCGCGCGAGGATATGCGCAAGCATATTAGGAACTTGCCAACAAAATTAAAACTTGAGCGCGAACAAAAGCGTCTCGCTGAGGAATATACGCGCAAAAAACAAACCGCTATGGCACAAAAACAAAGTTTCCAATATCTTTATCAAGTTTGTTTTCCCGAGAGTGAACCAGCGCCTGAAAGCGATATTGCCTTTCTAATCGGAGAATGCAAGCAGCGGCTCGAGGAAGAGCGCACAAAAGAAAACGCCTATCAATCGTTTCTCAAGCGCCGCGATGAACTTAATTCTTCAATAGTTGAAGGCCGAGAACGACATAAAGATATTCAAACTCAACTGGCAAGTATCGCTCATCAGTTCAACGTTCCCATCGAAGAACTCTCTGAGACCTTATCGAACCAGATTCAAGCGTCTGATTTGGAACTAGCAGAACTCCGCAACGAAATGTCACAAATCAATCATAGTTTGGGTTCCTATCAACAGGTCATAAAAAGTTGCGTGTCTCAGGAAGAGCTCGACCAAAAGCAAGTTGAAAAGCAGGAACTCCTCGGAATTATTAACGCAAAATCACATGAATATTACGTTGCGCTCTATGCCCAAACATTACTGAGCACAACACAAGATGTTTTTGATAAAACGAAAACTCCTGCAATTTCTAAGCTCGCCACAGAAATATTTCATCGCATCACTCAAGGTAAGTATGTCAAAGTGCTGTTCACTCCCAAAGATTCAGGCATGAGCATCAGCGTCATCGATAACGAAGGCAACGAATCAATTCCGGATGTGCTATCTCTCGGCACTATGAGACAACTCTATCTCGCAATACGCTTCGCCGTCATCAAATCGCAAGGAAACGATAAGAAACATATCCCCATCGTGCTCGATGAAATTCTTTCTTCTTTTGATGAGGATAAGCGTGAAGCAGCAGTCAGAGAGATTAATGAAATCGCAAAAGACCACCAAGTATTTTATTTTTCAGTAAGAAACGATTTTCAGGACAACGCAATCGCCAAGGATTGGAACTACATCAGTCTCAACAACGATTAAAATGGATAGTGATACATAATCGTCCGCAAGAAAGAAGTGCAATGTCAGATACTCAATTCCACACCTACACTATCGTTCGTGCTCATGATGTCAGTCGTGAATGCATCGTATGCGGCACAGAAAATGAGTTGGGCCTCCATGGCCAATTCCTAGAAACAGATGAAGATATCTTGCTTGGTATCTTTAACCCTCTCAACGAGCATCAAAGTTATCCCAACCGCCTTCATGGGGGCGTTTCATCAGCAATACTTGACGAAATGGTTGGACGCGCGGTTCAGATTTCTGAACCTGACACATGGGCCGTCACCATTGATCTAGCAACAAAATTCCGCAAGCCCGTGCCTCTCAACAAGCCAATTTTGGCGCGCAGTAAAATCGTACGCAACACATCTCGTGCCATGGATGGCATTGCGCAGATTGTGCTTGATGATGGAACAGTTGCGGTAGAAGGAAGTGCCCGCTATGTGAAACTTCCTCTCAGCAAAATCGCAGGTGAAGACGCAGACGAACATGAAACGATGATGCCTGACGTGCGCTCCTGGCCTGAGATCTTCAGCTTTCCTGAGAAGGCGGAGTTTTAGAACAATACTCTTTGCATAAAGCAGCTAAGAAAGCGCGATAAGCGCAATCGAAATCAATGCACAAAAGGCGCCAATCGTTTGATTGGCGCTCATTTTTTCATGGTCAAAAACGCGAGCCAAAATTATGGTTGGTATGGGATAAAGCGCACCAATAACAGAAGCCACTGCCAAGGCACCCGACCGTGCCGCGTAAAGCTGTGCAACATACGCAAGCGCCATACAAATAACCATGAAAATTATTGGTGAACGATGGTCTTGAGATAAGAATATTTGCCCCGTCTTGAGATATGCGAAGATGGCCGAGCACAACACAGCGGCGAGACCAACTCCGATAAGGGGCCAACAACCAGAACTTGAACTCGTTTGCGACAAGCCGATAAGCGAAAAAGAAAGAACAATGCCACCTGACAAGGTTAACAACCATGCGCGCGTTGTCATATGAACAATATTCTCCTCAATTTGCTCATATTCTTCTTCGATTGTTTTCCCCTTCCGGCTGGGCAAGGCGAGAACCGCGATTGCCCCTGCGGCAAGTACCGCGCCCGCCAGAAAGAGTGGCGTTACTTTTTCACCCTTAATAAAAATGCTCCACACTGCTGGGATGCTTGCGGTTAGCAGTGCGGTAACTGGCGCGACAACGCCAACAACTCCTTGCGCAAGAGCTGCATAGAAAAAATTCAAGCCAATAGCTGAAGATATTCCACTCAAAAAGCCAAAAAAGAGGGCAACCCACATAAACTTCCCAGGCACAACAAGCGCAAGCATGATATAAACCAAGAAAGCAAGAATCTGCGAAGTTGCCGTTACCTTGGAGGCGTCTTGCGTACGAGAAAGTTTGCCTCCCACATAATCTGAGGCACCAAAAGACAAAGCCGAAATTAACGCAAAAAACGCGGGCACAGTATCGCCTATCCTATCTCAATATAAAGCTTAGTTCCGAGAACTCTTTGGCCATTCCCAAGAAAAGGTTCTGGCATCAGGTCCAAGCCGACGACCAGTATCAAGGTCATCAATGACAAGCATCTCTTCATCGGTTAGCTCAAAATCAAAAATATCAAAGTTTTCAGTAATACGCTCTAGGTGTGTTGATTTTGGGAGCGTAATATAGCCCTTTTGATAAGCCCAACGCAAGGCAATTTGGCCGGCAGACTTTTCATGAGCTTCGCCGATTTTAATAAGCGTTTCATTCTCAAAAACCGCGCCTCGAGCCAAAGGAGCCCATGCTTCAACCTGAATTCCTTGATTGGCGCAATATGCGACAAGGTCACTCCGAGAAAATTCTGGGTGCAATTCAATTTGGTTCACTGCTGGTTTGGTACGGGCCGTTTTGAGTAGTTCCTCAAGGTGCTCTATCTCAAAATTGCAGACACCAATAGAATTGACCTTCCCAGCAATCATTAAATGCTCAAGGGCTTTCCACGTGGAAGCCAACTTTGATTTCATGGGCCAGTGAACCAAGTACAAATCAAGATACTCTGTACCCAGCTTATTCAATGTATCTTCGCACGCAAGAATTGTTCCGGCGTAGCCCTGTTGGTCTTGCCATAACTTGCTTGTCAGATATACCTCACTGCGCTGAAGTCCTGACTCTTTGAGAGCGCGACCAACCGCCTCCTCATTTTCATAAAACGAGGCAGTGTCAATGAGACGATACCCGATATCTAAAGCCGAGCGCACACTCTGATACGCCTCATCGAAATCGGTAATTTTATACGTCCCAAAACCAATGGCTGGGATATCACTGCCATTGTTCAGACGGAAATGTGGGTTTTCGGCAAATTTTGCGCTTTGATTTTGCTGAGGATTAAAAATTTCGTGTGACATTTCAGTCACAACGCTCGTCGCGTTCATTTGTACTTTTGATTGGCTCGAGAGCCACTTTGCCGCGGCTAAACTCGCCAATAGCCAGAACAGAGGGAATACCATAGCAAAACTCAGAGCATCAAGTTGTACCGCTCCCAAAGCCGTGTAATAGACATATCCACTCGCGACTGAGGCGATAACATAAAATGCCATTCCATAACGTTTCCAAATAATCTGACGAGAAAAATAGTGATTCATATCCCAGCGGGGCTGGTTGTCTCGAACCATTCTTACGAGCATTTCTTCTCGCGTCCAGAGCAACGAGTTTGCCTTCACGCCAGAATAGAGACGCGCAATAGTCGTACAAAACAATTGAATAATTAAAGAATAAAACATCACTTTAATTGATTCGGGGGCGCTGTTGAAAAGCGCATAAGATACTGCATAAGGCACCACATCAGCCGCGAGCACCACAAGCACGATGGGCCATACTCCGTAAATTAACCCCCAAAGAAACGGCTGCGAGAAAGCTCCCCAATTAAAGAAATCGAGAAGATATCCTGGGTACACCCCAACTCCAAAAGGCACATCGGCAACATTGTTGCCCGGAATTTGCGTATTGCGACCTTGCTTAAATTGTAAACCCATGTATCAAAACACTCCTAGCAATGGAGCCGCTAACGCTATGGACATATATACCGTGATAAAGGTGTATATGAGGCTCGGCAAAAACGCGATACCAATCCATGAGCGCTTTGAGACACCATAAAAGAACCAAAAGATTAATCCATTTACTATCAAGATAGTAAGCGCCTGTCCATACCAATTCAACCATTGGACAACGCGAACAATGTGAGGGAGCTGTGCTCCCGTCAAACCGGCGTGCTGATAGCCCGCAAGTACCATGGGCGCGAAAAGCGCGGCGCCAATCACCTGCAAAATCGTAAACACAAGCGCGATTCCCTGCGCCGTTGTCATAGTCACAAACTCTCGATTACTTACTGAGCCCATGAGGTTAGACCGAGGCATACCCATGGGAGCCGGATTGTTTGAACTCTTATGTGGTGAATTCGAAGACGGGGTATCCATAGTTGCCTCTTGTCGACGGTGAGGAATATATCTCATTATATCTATACCTTGGTTTAAGGGAGACAATTCACACTAAATGGAAACCTAAAAAGAAAAAAGCCCTCAAAAATAGGACCGCCACCGCTACAGGGAAGGGAGGTAGCGGTGGCTGCAAGGGGAAGCAAAAAAGAAATTAAAGAATATAGGAAAGAAGTGAAGCAAGGACTACTGATCCGAGGATCAATCCAAAAGTTCGGCCGTAATACATCTTTCCAGCGCTAAAACTATCGTGCATTGCTTTCACCACCAATCTTGATTCTTTAAGGAAGAATTCCTTTTTCGTAAGTTAATAATATTAAGAATCAAGCGAAAGATACATAACTTATTTCTTGCGTATTGATTAAGTTTTACTTAACATTAAATCATGCTAAATATTAACCGTTTACAACTGCTGAGAGAGGTCGCAAATCGTAAGACGATTGCGGCTACTGCCGATGCGTTTTTCATGACGCCATCTGCGGTTTCTCAGCAGTTATCCGTGCTTGAACGCGAGGCTGGAGTCCCCCTTTTAAAGAAAGCGGGACGAGGCGTTGAGCTTACCTCGGCGGGAAATTTGCTGGTGAAAAACTCAGAAGAGATTTTTGCCGCAATAGAGCGCGCCGAGGCCCAACTCATTGACACGAGCAAGGGGCTTTCAGGTAACGTCAAAATTTCCGCGTTTCCTACTAGTCAGCGAGCCCTTGTTGTTCCCGCGGTTGTTACGCTGCAGAAGAACCACCCTAACCTTCATTTGCACATTCAAGACCTCGAGCCAGAATACAGTTTGCCTATGCTCGGCGCTGGTGATTTAGACGTCGCCGTGTACTATGAGTGGAATGTACTGCCCACCATTCCCGCAAAGGGAATTGAAACCTACACGCTTGTCACTGAAAACGTGTATCTTGGGATGCCCGCCACCCATCCACTGGCGAAGGTTAAGCGCTCAATCGGAATTTCTGAGCTCTCTGATGAAAACTGGATTGTTGGGCGAGAGTCAACATCAATGCTTCAGTTTGTTTCCGCGGCGACTGCTCAGGCAGGGTTTTCTCCACGCGCGTCATTTCAATCGATGGACTTTGACGTTATTCTCACTGCGGTCGAGGCTGGCCTCGGCATCGCTCTCGTGCCGCCTCTCGCTTTTATGGAAACGACCTCCCATAAACAGAAGGTCGTGTATAAATCTTTAGCTGAACTTCACTTACACCGTACGGCCAAAGTAGCCGTGCGCAAAGGAAGCGAATTCAATCCGCTCATAAAAGAGGTACTGCGCACCTTTCAAGCCCAAGCTTCATCGGTGCAGTATCGCCTCGACTTGCTCCATACGTCGCTTAAAGAAAACTTTCTTTATACGCGCTAATAGCATCACGATACTCAGGCATTGAAGTGCCGAGTATTTGCGTTGCGAGAATGCCCGCATTCTTCGCGCCATTAATTGCTACACAGGCAACAGGCACGCCTGTTGGCATCTGCACCATCGAAAGCAGTGAATCGAGCCCGCCCAAATCGCTTGTCTTCATTGGCAAAGCAATAACGGGGAGTGGAGTAAATGCCGCAACGACACCACCAAGATGAGCCGCCTTTCCTGCAGCAGCCACGATTACTTTTAGCCCTCGCTGAGCAGCGCTTTCAGCCCACTCATGCACCGCGTCAGGGTTTCGGTGGGCACTCGCAATCACCATCTCATAAGGCACACCGAACTCTTCTAGCTGACGAGCGCATTGCTCAACAACCTCTTGATCTGATTGCGAACCCATAATGACGCCTACGAGCGGTCCGTCCTCAGTATGCAAAATTTCGCAAGCCATTATTCGTCCTTCCCTGCTGGGGTACACGTTGCACATCCCGAATCACCATCACCAAAAAGCAATTCGCGCTCCTCGCCACTAATTGCCGCACGCGCTTCATCACGCACGTTGTTCACGCCAATGAAGAATTGACGCATCATCGCTACTAATAAATAGCGGCCTTTTGCGGTGAGCGTAATCTCATTTTCGTTATAGGTCTCAAAAGCACCAACGGCGCGCATATAATTTATCTCGATCGCGAGGCCTTTTTCAATAGGCACACCGAAATCACGCTCGAATGCTTTTCTATCAAGGCTCAAGCCAAAAAGTTGCATTAAGAAACGATAGCGCATAAGGTCATGCTTCGAGAATTCACGTTTCTGCATCACGCCAGGCAGACCTTCTTCAATCCTCTCTCCGTACATCTGAAGCGAGAACGAATTGACATAAAGCGCTCCGCCCACAAAGCTGAACGCACCTGAGCCAATGCCGATATACTCCTCATAATCGACAATATATTCATCAATCATGCCGCCCTCGGTGCGCGAGAATGTCCAAGCGCTCGCGGGTGTGAATTTGTCGCTCAAGCCTTCGGCGATCATTTGATAATAGCGAGCTTCACGGGAGTAATCTACTTTGCCCACCGTACGCTTCAGTGATGCCTCAACTGAAGGCGATGCCATCAGTGGGTAGAACGTCGTCTGATTGCAGCCTGTTTCTTTCAGAATCTCAACATCGCGCAAGACCATTTCGGGAGTTTGCGTTGGAAAGTTGAAAATCATATCAACATTCATCGAACCAAACGCGCCCTCGATAGATTTAAGCCGCTCAACAATCTCTTCAGCCGAACCATACTTATCAAACCGGTCCATCTGCTTGAGGAGCCCATTATCAAAGCTCTGCACGCCGACACTCAAGCGGTCAACCAATCCTGAGAGAGGCTCAACCCATTGAGGATAGAGATGATTAGGATTTGTCTCTGAAGATACTTCTTTAATCGAAAAGAGTTCTTTGGCAAGATTAATCGTTTTGATGAGCTCTTCAAGATGAACGGTCGGCGTTCCTCCACCCACATAGAGCGACTGGAAATCATAACCGCGCTCAGCAACAATCTTCATTTCTGTGCGTAGATGCTTAAAATAACGTTCCGCGCGCTCTTTGTTATAGGGAAAGCGATTAAACGAGCAGTAAGGGCACAGGCGCTCGCAGAACGGAATGTGCACGTAAAGCATATAGTTTTTCCCAGGAACAGGCTCAGGATAGCGCACCAAATTCGCTGGCTCAAGCTGGAGCAAACGCGCGTTTTCTTGGCGCATCACCATAGAAATCAAACGTTCTGACAACATTTAAAGTTCCTTTCGGGGAGTAAGGGCTTTTTGTCCAATATCATGACGGCAAAACGCTCCATCGAATGAGATTTTTGAAACTGCTTCGTAAGCACGCTCGATAGCTTCTTCAAAATCTGGCGCGAGAGCCGTAACATTGAGAACGCGACCGCCAGCCGTCACTATCTCGCCCTTATCATTGACGGTTGTTCCCGCCTGAAATACCGCAACATCATCCATCATATTAGCATCATCGATACCGGTAATAACTTTGCCCTTTTCAATTGAGCCTGGATATCCCGCGGATGCCATGACGACACTCACACCGTCAAGCAAATCCCAGCGCAAGTTAACATCAGCGAGCCGCCCATCGGCAACAGCGCACATTACTTCAACAAGGTCGCTCTTAAGACGAGGGAGCAGAACTTGCGTTTCGGGGTCGCCAAAACGAACATTGAACTCCAGCACTTTGGGTCCCTCTTCGGTCAGGATAAACCCACCATAGAGAACTCCGCGGAAATCAATATCTTCTTTTTTCAGCGCAACGGCCATCTCCTGCATAATGTCGAGCATGCGCACATACTCATCGCGATACAGCAACGGCACAGGCGAATACACGCCCATGCCACCAGTATTCGGGCCCGTATCGCCATCTCCCACCCGCTTGTGATCTTGCGCAGGGGCAAGTGGCACCATGGTGTCACCCTCGATAAACACTAGCATTGAGCATTCAGGACCATCGAGATACTCTTCGATGACAACCGTCTCTCCTGCCTCGCCAAAGCGCCCACTGAAACATTCTTCAAGGGCCGCCCGCGCGGTTTCGCTATCCATGGCTACGGTTACGCCTTTGCCTGCAGCGAGGCCATTAGCCTTAATAACTACTGGAATGCCCATTTCTTCAAGCGCTTGGTATGCCTGCTGTGATTGATCAGCAGTAAAGGTGCGATAACCCGCTGTTGGGATATCGTGACGCACCATGAAATCTTTTGCAAAGGCCTTGCTTCCCTCGAGTTGAGCCCCTACCCTTCCTGGTCCGAATGCCAAAATACCCGCTTCGCGTACGGCATCCGCAACTCCGGCAACAAGAGGTGCCTCTGGCCCAACAACAACTAACTCGATATCGTTTTCTTGCGCAAAGGCGACGACCGCTTCGCAGTCTTCACCGTCCAAGGCGATATTGGTTGTTTTTGGCTCGATAGCAGTTCCGCCATTACCAGGCGCAACATAAATATTGTTACTTAAAGGAGAAGCAGCGAGATAATGCACAATCGCGTGCTCGCGGCCCCCAGAACCTATAACCAAAATGTTTATTGACGGCTGTTTTGCAGTAGGCATAGTATCATTCCTCTAAATGAATTCAATGATGTCGCTGCCTTTTGGGGCAACAACCTTATTGTACCTAAGGGGTCGACGAAAACCACAGAAGGTTACACAGAACTTACAAGTTAGACATAAGTTGATTGGCAAATGGTTGCAATTTGTCTAACGGTTCAAAAAACCACTTTACTCAAATAGCCATAAAGTTATAATACGAATTAAGCATTTTGAAAATATATCAGGGCAACCTCAAGGAAACTTGAGCACGCAAAGTCACAGGGTCTAACCTGCTTACCCAAGCAGCACGACAGCCGATTGCACATAATTAATCGCCTGTCCCGGGCGATTTTTTTGTGAACCCCGATCACAAAATGCTACTGCTATCAAGAAATTATTATGCGCATAACCCCCATAAACTCCCAATTTATGTTGCGCATATGCCCGAGGTTTCTTGAAAGCAAAAAAGAGAGAGCCTTCCAGCTCTCTCTTTTATTTCTTAACTTGCCTTACGATTTTTCTTAAGAATATCTGCTACCAGTTACGCATAATAGTTTGCTCACGATCGGGGCCAACCGCAATCATTGAAACGGGCACACCCGCGAGCTCCTCAATAAACTTGACATAGTTCTGAGCCTTTTCTGGCAACTCGTCAAAAGAACGACAACCAGTGATGTCGGTTTTCCAACCAGGCAATTCCTCATAGATTGGCTTTGCGTGATGGAATGCCGACTGATGTCCTGGAACCGTCTTGTAGATCTTGCCAAGATGCTCGTAAGCAACGCACACCTTGATGGTGTCGAAAACTGACAGAACATCCAACTTGGTCAGAATCAAGTCGGTGAGTCCATTAACCTCAACCGCATAACGAACGATAACGGCGTCATACCAGCCCGCGCGACGCTGGCGGCCTGTTGTCACTCCATACTCGTGTCCAACCTCAATGAGCGTATCGCCATCCGCGTCATAAAGCTCCGTTGGAAAAGGACCTGAGCCAACTCGTGTGATATATGCCTTCGCAATACCTAGCACACGGTTAATCTTTGTTGGTCCAACACCTGAACCCGTGGTTGCTCCACCAGAAGTTGCGTTCGATGACGTCACAAAGGGATAGGTTCCATGATCGATATCGAGAAGAGTGCCTTGAGCGCCCTCGAACAACACCGATTTGCCATCATCGATAGCATGGTTGAGCAGAGGAGCGATTTCTGCGATATGTGGCTTCAAGCGCTCAGCATAGGCAAGATACTCATCTGCGATTTCATCAACAGTATAAGTAGGAAGGTCATAGATTTTTTCGAGTACCGCGTTTTTCTCGATGAGCGCCGCCTCGACCTTTTCACGAAAAATTGAGCGGTCAAACAAATCTTGCATACGAAGACCAAGACGTGACGCTTTATCCTGATAGGCTGGCCCGATGCCTCGATGCGTGGTGCCAATCTCATTTTTGCCCAAGCGTTTCTCACTCGCTCCATCGAGGTCACGATGGTACGGCATAATCAAATGGGCGTTTGCGGAAATGAGGAGCTTCTCCGTTGAGATGCCCTTGGACTCAACAACGTCCATTTCTTCGAGCAAAACTTTAGGGTCGATTACACAGCCATTACCAATAATTGGCGTGATATGAGGATACATAATGCCACTTGGCACAAGGTGCAGCGCAAGTTTCTGGTCGCCAACGATGACTGTATGACCAGCATTATTGCCACCCTGATACCTTACGACATAATCAAAATCATCCGATATCAAGTCGGTGATTTTTCCTTTACCTTCGTCGCCCCATTGGGCTCCGACAAGCACTACTCCAGCCATGGAAACTCCCTAAATTGAATGGTCAGTAAAAGCCATAGGTATTAAGTATAGAGGACTTACCTTAACGAGTTCAAAATTTGTGCTTAATCCCTACGTGAGACAGACACAAACTTTGTGAACTCATTACGAAACGCCAACTCAACAGATCCCGTACTTCCGTTACGATGCTTCGCGATAATGAGGTGCGCCATACCGGGTTCGGGGCGGTCCTCTGAACCCTCACGTTCAGGATCGGTGTTGCGGTCGATAAACATGACGATATCGGCGTCCTGCTCAATAGCACCCGATTCTCGCAGGTCAGAGAGTTGTGGGCGCATACCCTTACGCGACTCAACCGCACGAGATAGCTGCGAAAGCGCAACAATGGGCACTTTAAGGTCTTTGGCTAAGATTTTGAGACCACGCGAGATTTCCGCGATTTCTACCTGGCGTGACTCGGTATTGCGACGAGCCGGTTGCATCAACTGCAAATAGTCAACGATAATGAGACCCTTTGCTTCTCGTCCATCAATATTTCGAAACTGCCTGCGTGCCTTGGCGCGCAATTCAGTAATGTTGAGCGATGGGGTGTCATCCATCGCAATATTGAGATTTGAGAGCTTATCCATAGCGGTGACCACGCCATCCCAAGCCTGGTCGGGCATTTGTCCATTGCGCACATTCGATAAGTTGACAAGCGCTTCAGAACATAAAATACGTTGTGTTAAATCTTCAACGCCCATTTCAAGGGAGAATATCGCAACCTGAACCCCTGCTTTTGCCGCGCCAATACCCATGTTGAGCGCAAGTGCAGTTTTACCAACCGCAGGTCGAGCAGCCAAAATAATGAGGTCACCTCCGCGAAAGCCCGAGGTGATTCTATCAAGATCCTTAAAGCCTGTGGGCACGCCAACAATGGCTCCCTTATTTTCAGCCAGCTCCTCAAGTCGCTCCATTGCAGGCATGAGCTGAGCGCTCAAATCATGAAAGTCGCTCTTTATCTGAGTCTCAGTTACCTCAAGAAGGGTTTTTTCTGCAATACCCACTGTTTCTTGAGCGTCATCAGGTGAATCGTATGCAAGTGATGCGATTTGATTTCCGGCCGTTATCAATTTTCGGTAAGTCGAAAGGCGACGAACGATCTCAGCATATTTGTTCCAGTAGGACGTAACGGGAACCATGCCGGACAACTCGACGAGATACGCCTGTCCACCAATAGCATCCAATTTTTGCATACTCGATAATTTATCGGCTAAAGAAAGATGGTCAAAATTAACATTGTTATTCTGAAGCTCCATCATCGCTTCAAAAATTGTCGCATGCGCAGGGCGATAAAAATCTTCAGGGCGCAACATTCCGACAACCTCAGTTTGAATCTCTGATGACAGAAGCATGGCGCCCAACAATGCTTGCTCAGTCTCAATACTATGAGGTGGAATTCGTCCACCAAATCCATTCGACAGCAGTTCTGCCATGCTCTCTCCTCATGCATACGTTCACTTGTCACACTTAACAGTGCTCTCATAGATTTTCAATAATACGTGATGCGCTACCCAGTTCAATGGGACAAATATTTTCCCCAGTTTCGCGCAATTATCAAAAGACTTTTTCTTTATTTAACCTGCAAATTTGCGAGTTTTCCACTCTATCCACAATTTCACAATTATTTTATTCAGCAAAAAAGGCCCGCATAAGCGGGCCTTTAATTGTATGAAACTTGAAATTACTCTTCGGTAGCCTCTGGTGCTTCCTCTGCAACTTCAACTTCAACAGCAACCTCTTCTGCGCCTTCAGCGATTGCTTCTTCAGCAATCTCTTCAGCAACTGCCTCGGCAACCTCTGCTGCCTCAACTTCTGCTTCTGCGCCCTCAGCCGCTACTTCAATGCTCAACTCAGCCTTGATCTCACGATAGACTGCAATGTCTACAGTGTGCATACCGAGCTCTTTGATGTGGCCGTGAGTCTCGATCTTACGACGATCGACCTCGATGCCAAGTTGCTCGGCGATGGCTGCTGCAATCATAGGTGCAGTAACTGAACCGAACAAACGGCCTTCTTCTCCAACTTTCATTGAAATTACAACAGTCTTGCCTTCAAGAGCGCTCTTGAAGCCGGTTGCACCTGCAACACGATCAGTTTCGCGCTTCTTGATATTGTGCATACGCTGCTCAAGCTGCTTCACATTTCCTGGAGTTGCCTCAATAGCAATTCCGCGAGGAAGCAGATAGTTGACTGCGAAACCGCGAGCGACATCAACAACGTCGCCTTCGCCTCCGCGTCCCTTGAGCTCTTGTGTCAAAATGACCTTCATGCTCTTCTCCTTCTTAGCGGATTATCTGCCGCGACCAACGCGACCGCTTACTACAGGTACAGTATAAGGAACAAGCGCCATCTCGCGAGAACGCTTAATTGCCATAGCAAGTTCGTGCTGATGCTGGGTGCAAGTACCGGTTACACGACGTGGCTTAATCTTGCCACGATCGGTCATGAACTTGCGAAGCATCTGCGTATCTTTATAGTCGATGTACTCCGAATGATCTTTGCAGAACTGGCAGTACTTACGACGAGGTTTACGGTTAAACTCAGGCATATTCTTAGCCTCCTTTACGCTTATCTGCGGGGTTCATCGCTCGAAAGCGATGGGTGGGTTAGAAAGGAATATCTTCAGTAAGAATCTCTGCGCTTGGTGCGGCTGGTGCTGGTGTCGCATATCCTGCATTGCCTGCGCCACCGTCGCTATTGCGAGAGTTCATAAACTCGACATCATCGGCGACAATCTCTACCTTGCTACGCTTCTCGCCTTCAGCATTCTGCCATTGATTCCAACGCAAACGGCCAGAAACAACGATCTTGGTACCTTTGGTAAGAAAACGCGAAAGTGATTCGCCACGAGCGCCCCAAACAACAACATCGAAAAAGTTAGGAACATCTTCCCACTGTCCGGTTTCGTTGTTCTTTTTGCGATCGTTAACAGCGATTCCCATTTGCAAAACAGGCGTAGTGCCTGCCATGCGAAGCTCTGGGTCACGAGTAAGATTGCCACTCACTACTACTTTGTTGATACTCATATCCTCAACCACCTAACTACAATGTATGCAGGACGATTGTCCTGCTGAGATTACTACGACTGTCTACGCCTTATCGTCACGTCGAACAATCATGAAACGAACTACAGCATCAGTAATGCGCAGTACGCGGTCAATCTCGGCGATTTCACTAGGATTGTTGTGGAACTCAACCAACACATAGTAAGCATCTGCAAACTTGTCGATTTCATAAGCAAGCTTGCGCTTACCCCAATCGTCAGTGTTGTCAACAACCCCGCCGTTAGCAGAAACGAGAGCATGTGCACGCTCAATTACAGCGGCACGCTCCTCATCGTCGAGGTTTGGTTTGAGCATAATCAAAAGTTCATAAGCCTTCACAGTATCACCTCCTCTGGACAAATGGCTCTGGGACCGTGAAGGCAATGCCCAGAGCAGGATGCGAGTTCGACTATTGTATCATCGCTGACCGCGCACTGCAAGTTGCTCAAGTTTTCGGGCAATATCGAACTTCCCATCCAGTAAGGTATAACCACCCCACCCCGCTAAGGTTAAGGTAAGACCAATAAGAAAAAGCAATCCTGCCCATGATGCCTGGGGCATTTGCGGCAAATAATGGGCGGAATAGCGTTGCACGCTTATTGCCGAGGGCACAAGATTGCTGGATTGTCTTTTACTTTGGGGCACCTGAACGGCAAGTGTCTGCTCATGAAGAAGCGGCAGCGATGGTGAAAGGACGCTCGTCGAGTGCGTACCCGCCTCATTTTCTACTTTACTAGATGCATCAAGTTGTGCGGCGGAACTGTCTAATGCCGCTTGTGCCGACTGCGCAGGCGCGGAATTTTTGCGAGACGAGGCAGACGGCTCATTTACAGATACCTCTGACTTCGGCAGAGCACCAACATGAGTCTGAGATTTGGCTTGCCCCGCTGACGCCTGAGGAGCGCTCGAAAAGGCAAATTGTACAAGCTTTGAGGGATCAACGTAGCGCTTATTAACACGCAAGCTCATATGCAAGTGAGATTGCGCAAGTGAGGGATCGCCTGAAGGGCTGATAATGCCAAGCTTTTGTCCTTGTGCAATGGGATCTTCTTTTTTGAAACCATCACTCTCCAAAGGGGAAAGCGACACGAGTGAAGAGTCGGCCGTTTTGATGGTCAAAGCGAAAACTTGCCTACCGTCTGCTTTCGGCACCTTTCCAAAAAAAGATACGGTGCCCTTAACAGGAGCATACACGCTCGTGCCATCAGCAGCCAACACGTCTATGCCTAGATGCTGGTGAGACTCCGGACCATACAACGAACCAAAGGGAGTTGCGATTGAATAAAATGCTTTCTGCTGGCTCATGCTTGATCATCCCTTTCAAAAGACAACACCACCATACGTATTGGCGTTAAAGTAAATCTTTTAAAAGGCTTAAAGGATGCTTATGGATACCTTAGTGTCCCCACTGTATCCTTATGAACCGCGCGCAATACGAAACATATGCAGCCTCTCTTGAAAAGCAAAATGCCACCTTACGGTGGCATTCAAAGCTGATTGCATAAAGCAAACAAGTAAAACGAAGATTACTTCTTTGAAGGAAGAATCTTGCAGATGGTGGTGCCGCAGTCTGGGCAAACACCTTTCATCATAGGACGACCATTCTTCATTGTGGTCTCTTCAGGGTTCTTCATTTCTTTCTTTGCTTTGCACTTTACGCAATATGCTTCTGCCATGTGCAAATCACCTCCGATTACTTATATAGTTTGCTAGATCTCCATCAAGACCTAGCCCTTACACAAATATGTGTTCATTTTCGCCCAACTTAGGCTGAACGTAAACGACGGTCACTAGTTTACACTAAAACCTGCTGTTGCAACACGTTTTCGGCCCGCAACGCCCAATATCAGGTAGATTATCGCAACTAAAATCGAAAATCCAGCCCATACAAGTGCCTCTTGCATCCAAAACTGAAGCGGAAACGCACGAATAAGAAGCGAATCAGCCGCGAATTGCCAACTCCCCTCAGCAAAAAAGATACGGTGAAAGCTCTCAAATAATCCGGAAAAATTTACGTAAATCGCACAGCCAAAGGCCGCAAACATAACAATCATGCCAATCCCCGCCGACAAGCACGCCGTGAAAAACATCCTCATACGCCTCCTGGCAATGCACACAATGAGCGCGAGTAACATGAGCAATACCGCGCCATTAATACTCCATAAAGTGATGACAATGACGCTACGGACATCGCGCAGATGGCTCATAACGCTCTCACTATAGCCACGCATATCATTCTTATCATGCGGAAGCGAGACAGAGCGCCCCATGACATAGTTTCTCGTATCAAGTGCGACAAGCTTGAGGGTATCTCCCTCTGAAGCGTTATTGAGAAGCGTGATATCCGCGATAGAGGCACCAGGCGCGACGGCCTCGGGCAGCAGATGAGTTGAATCCATGTTGCACGACAGAGACGTTTGAGAAAGTGCTGCGAGCAATCCAAAACCAAGCACAGTGACCGCGAGCACAAGAGCAAGAGGTACGACAAAAAACTTTTCAGCGATAGTCAGTTTCTCTTGAGGCATACTACCCTATTCGTCGAGATAGCGAGATATATTTTCGATAGGTTCGTCAAATATTTCATCAATAAAGGGAGCGCTTTCATCAATGCAGTCAGCAAACGATTTAACCGTATTGCCACCCGCTTGAATGGCGCCAATCAGCGCCTCATCAGCCCGCTCAAGGAGGACCTCGGAGTCAAGCGCATCCTGAGGCACTCCAGCGACGCCAATCGAAGACGTTACCGTGATGCCGTTGTGGCTGATTTCTGCGATTGCACGGCAAATCGTGCGCGCGAGCAATAGCACGTCTTCTTCAGTTGGCTGACCATCATGCGCATGCGCGTTTTCAACAATAAACACCGCGAACTCCTCGCCGCTAACACGCGCAACAATATTGGGAGACTGTTCGCCCTTTGAGAATTTATTGACGGCCGTAGAGACGGCCTCACTAATTTTGAGCAGCAGAGCATCACCAATAGGTATGCCAAAATACTTGTTGATTTTGGCAAAATCATCAATATCAATAAGGGCAACATAGAGCGCTCGATTATCGTAAAGCGCGCGCAAGGATTCCACCTCGAGCGTCCGCTTGAAGTATGTGCGCGTATAGAGGCCCGTGAGATCATCAATAATCGCAACATTGCGCGACTGAGCAAGTGAACGCTTAAACTGCGTAATGAGTTGAGTCGAAATGAGCGTTGTGCCCACAATAACCGCTACTTGCCACAAATAGCGAATTGAAACGTACTCGGGCAGCTCCCAGCCATGGCTTGTGCTCAGTGGAACCGTCACGTAAGGGAGCCAGCCAAAGAAATTGCCCCACTCTATAAGTCCTAAAACAATGATGATGCCAAGCGAAAGCCACCAGACAGAATTCTTCCGTGGCGTAATCGTGACAAACTCGAAGATAATGAGCAAATAGATGACCCAGAACCATGACTCTACGCCGCCAGAAAAATACACCAGAATGGATACAACAATGCAGTCAAGGGCAAGTTGAACATTGTTTGCGACTGCAAGATTTGCGAGTGTATCCTTGTTGAGCATAAAGAAATAATTATAGACACACACAAGAATGAGCGCGTTTGCGGGAACGCTCATATAACCCACTAGGGTAGAAAAATCATTCTTTGAAAGATGAATGGCAAATCCGACAATCGAATACGTGACAAGAACTAAAACAAGAATCCAACGAATGTTGATAATGAACGAGACCCGCTCCATATTATCGCGCAGAGCACTAATCTCGTCCTGAGTTTGGTGCTCTTTAGGAGCGAGCGTAATTTTACGTTCGAAGGCTTGTTTAAAGTTGTTAAACACGAATTATGCCTCGCGTGCCATGCCCGCCACAAATCTGGCAGCCTCTGCGACTAGTTCTGCGTCGATATCTAGCAGTTTGTCATCCATACTACGCCAGTTTACTGGTTCGCCATCTTTTCCAAGACGAGTAATCGTGATTGCGCGGAATCCCGCCTTAAGTGCAACTGTTGCGTCAGTAGAAATTCCTTTTGCGCGCGCTGCCTTTGCGCGTATCTCAAGATTACGTGTAGCGCGGCGAGCAAGGCTCGTCATACGAACATTAGCGCTCCGCGTCTTGCCAGCGCCCTCCTCTGAATACCAGCGGAGTTGCCCTGTTCCCACACAATCAATATTGATAATAAAAGCGTCTTGCAACTCTGAGCCATAGGCCTCAAGAAAACGCTTCATGCCTGTTCCGTGGACGCCAAAGGCGCCCGTGGCCACAAACCACAAGTCTTTTTCGTCTACGAGTGACGTGTCGAATGACTCGGAGAATTTGCGACGAATACGAGCGGCAGACTCAGAGGCAAAGTTGTAGTCCTCTAATATATCGCCACCTGCGGCCCCGCCTTTCCAAGCGAAACCATCATCGTCACCCTTCTCATCACTAAAGTTATCCCATGAGCCAATCTCTTGGCCCGCTGAACGTGCATCGAAATTATCCTCAAGGCCCAGCCAATCAACTGACTCCTGAGCATTTGAAGCATCAGCACTATGGCGACCCTTCTTTTTCTTGCCAAGTTTAATGCGGTCGAGCAGCGACGACTTGCGCTCAAAATCTCGGAAGCGTTCTTGCGTAGAAACCTCACCAACAAGGTCAGGGCCGAGCACCTCTGACGAGTCCTCATCAACAAATGCGCTGCGCTCGTCAGAAACGGGAGCAAACGACACCGTTGGTTGCGATACCGCCTCTTGGGGGAGAATGCCGAAATCCATCGTCTCAAACTGCAAGAAGTCGGTGTCACTTGTCTCACGCTTCGTTGGGCTCGAAACGGGGGTTGGCGCAGGCGGCACATAAGCCTGGGCATCAGAGGGCTCAGCTGGAGTCCTCGGTACAGATTGTTCAGAACGAGAAGACGCCCACGAAAAATCTTCAGGAAAATCTCCCGACGTCGCACTCTCCGAGCCGGATTCATCACTTGGCATCCAAAGGGCGCCCTCGTCACCACCGAAGAAACTATCCTGAACAGCACGCATCGATTGCGTGTGCTGCTTGAGATTGTCGCTCAAATCCACCTTGCCCTCAGTCAGTTGCGCGGCAACATCCAAAAGCGCAGCAACGCCAGAAGCATTATTGTTTGCTCCCTGAGAGAAGCGCTTGATGGTGCCCCTTATGAGGAGGTCAATCGCGAGAATGAGCAGAACGATACAAAGCGCCAGGCTGACATACCAAATGCCTGCATGCGCAACTTTGAGAAATTTAAATGGAAGAACCATCAGCAAACCCAAAAAGGGCAAGACCATAAAGAGGTATTTGCTGATGAGTGTCAAAATACTGTTCGCTTGGGCGAGGGCATTGCTCGTGAGGGGAGACACACGCAACGTATCGTAATGCGCCACTACAACAACTTTCTTGCGGCGCGTTTCGCTGGGGCGCGAGCGCGGCGTGTAGCGTGCGATAACGTTTTGGCTTGGTCCCTTTGAGAGAATGCGAGAAATGACGCGCCCGCCATTGAGTTCAACAAAAAAGCCAACCGAATCGGCGAAAAACACAACTACCAAAAGCCACGAGAACCAGTTCGTGTTTTTCTGCATACCGATGCCCACAACACATAAAATGGCGATGAGGTAGTAAAGAAAGTTCGACCAGGTGGTTGTGCGATTTGTCTCAAAATCTTGAATCTCCGCAGGAAGCCCAATGCCATGAAATGCTGACGCAATCCACTCGGCAGCCGTACGCTCAGTATCTGAGCCAACGGGGCGCGGCCCAATGGTCCCGGCAAGTTCTTGAAGATAATTTTGGATGTTACTCATGAGCGCTCGCCTTCATAGAGGAAACTACCTAATCTGTCTATCAATGCTCGAAACTTTCTCTCGCGCAGAAAAATACTGGTTCGAGAGAGCCTCGGTTTTTTCTTTATATGTTGCCATAATAGCCGAATTGAGCGGCTTTAAGTTCTCATGGGCAAGAATTGCAGCCTCTTCACTAAGTTTATTGTATTTCTTAATGAATTTTTTTGCTTGTTTCTTGTCATTTTTCAGAAGTGCCCTATCGGCGTCTTGCGCGGCCTTTGACATTTCTTCGCAATGTACTATGTAATCGAGGTAGGAGCTCAAATTTACTTCAGGTAACGCTGCCTGCGCTTTTTGAATATTGGCTTGAGCCAGCGAGAAATCATCCCGTGCTTGGGCATGCAACGTTATGCTTTCATTAAGTTGAGCATTATCCCCACCCGCTTGCACTTTTTGCGCTTGCTCACTTTTTCTTACCCCATTCTGCAAATATTTCCACCCTTGCGCAGCGTAAACAAGGCTCTGCGCCGCTTGTTTATTGGCGCCAAGGAGTTCAGGAGCAACTGAGAGAATATAGGCTCGCACGCCAAGGGAGTTTTGTACGAGCTCAAGATGGGCCTTTTCTTTTTCTGATGCCTTCTTTTTCAACTTTTCCGCTGACTTGATAGCATCATCAATCTGACGCTGAGCAACGGTGAGCTCTTTTTGAGCGGCCGCTATTTGCTCAGGAGAAGACTCTGTGAGGCCAACGGTGAGCACCTCATCAATGTCTACAATGACCTCATCAACTTGAGATGATTGAGCATAAATCGCATTTAATTGCGCATTGCGTAGCGAAGAGAAAGTGATGCCAAGACCGACACCCAGCGAAACCACTAATACGGCCGCAAGGATGAGCACCAGATGGGTGCGTGGCGTAAACTGGCTCCACATACGTTGAGCCTTCTTTAAGTAATCTTTGAGGAAATTTTGAACCATGTCTTCCTTTAATATAGGTAAACTAAATTATACGACATGTCATCAAAGTACATGTGCTTTTGGAGGAGGAGTTAATGGCACTGGCGAACCGTTATGATGCTCAACTTACGCGATGCATAAAAATTGCCCTAAAATTTGGGCTCAAAGAGACATCATTGTCCCCCGAAGAAATTTACGGATTTTTTTATCCTGATAAATCAGGAAGCGCCGCCGAAAAAGCTTTTAAACGAGATCGCGAACTCCTGGCTCTTATCGGCGTTCAAATATCTTACGATGATCGTTCAAACTGTTATTCACTCGATACCACCCATGCAGTAACAACTCCTCTCGAACTCTCGCGCGAAGAAAGTGCCGCGCTGGGCGTGGCATTAAAGTCGATGGTTGCGGAGCCAACCTTTCCTCTGCCATTAGCCCTGCAATTCGCCCTTCTCAAAATTGAGGGACGTCTTCAAGATGATACGGACGAAGATATGATTCTTGCCCAGCTCACTCTTGATGACAATGCCAGTCAACAACAAAGATCACTCGAGTTGCTCATTGGAGCTATCAAAAACCGACACCTTGTCTCGTTTTGCTACACGAATGCACTGGGCAGCGAAAGTACACGCGCTGTTGCTCCCTATGGCCTCAACCAATACAAGGGTCAGTGGTATTTGATAGGTCTCGACAGGGACAATTCTCAAGAAATCAGAACTTTTTCAGTGGCAAATATTGATGAGTGCGAAACTACCGACCAGACGTTCGAAATGCCGCAGGATTTTGACCTTGATGCTTTTTGCACACCTCCCTTTTTATGGGGAGGCGGGAGCATGCGGCAAATTACCCTGATTATTCCAGCAAATATTGCCCACCGTTCAAAAAATATCACGACAGGACTCGGCACCTGCACCGTAAATCTCGATGGATCTGTTGCTTGGACAACACATTATCGTGATCTTGATGAGTTATGCCAATTTATTATCACGGAACGGCTTAAATTCCCTGATGAAGACTCAGATGAGAAACGCTACTTCATCGAAGAATATCTCGAAAGGGTTGTGAATGCTCATGTCTAGCACCATAAGCCAAGCGCAAGAGCGCGCCAACAATCTTCTTGAGCTGCTCAATACCATTGAGGTTGGCCAGCCCATTGCGCTCGCGGAATTGGCAACGCTTTTTAAGACCGATGTTGATTTACTGCGCCATGATATTGATATTTTGGCTAACTGCGATGTTGATGACTTTTACTATATCGACATACTTGTTGATGAAGACGATATGGTTACTTTAATGCGTCAGCCCTTTAGCCTCAACACGCAAGTGCGTCTCTCGGACGAACAAATGCTCGCCATTTCGCTCGCACTTGAAATGGCGGGAGCAAACCGAGAAAGCGATCTTGTTAAGCGAATAAATAATTCATTTGCTGGTGAACATAACGCGGACTTCCTGACAAGGCACATAAATATAACGCCACCTGCGCATTCATTTGAAGTGTTTGAAGCCGTTACGCTCGCGATGCAATTTAGCCGACCACTTTCATTTCTTTACGAAAAAGAGTCAGGTGAAACAAAACAGCGCCGCGCGGATGTGGCCCGCATAACCAGCGAGCGACTCGGTTGGTATTTCCATGGATACGACCATGATTGCAAAGACATGCGCACATTCAAACTCTCTCGAATTACTTGCCCAGAAATCTTGTATTTCGAAAAAAGTCTTGGGCGCAATAACCTTAATGTTTCCAAAAGCACGGATTCTTCTATGCGGATCAAAGCCGAAAAGGACGCGCCTATTGCCACCATCGTTTTTTCGAGCAAGCAGGCCTTTGTGGCGCGCGATTGGCCCTACTCATTCAACGGCAAACAACTTCCGAGCCAAGCTGGTGGTGGATATCAAGTGGATATCCCCATCATCAACCAAGAATTTATCGCCCAAAAAGTAATCAGTATGGGCGGTCTTGCTCGCGTGAAGCACCCCCAAGAACTCAGAGATTTCGTTCATGCAAAAGCTACTGCTTTTCAGAAAGAATTTGAATAATTTCGGCACTCGTTAAGATTTCCGCATCAACAGGGAGCGACTTCAAAACACGCTTGCCATACGCTTTATTGATGAGACGAG
>CALLZE010000144.1 GCA_937858655.1 uncultured Coriobacteriales bacterium | reverse complement strand
GGATGCTTAATACCCTTCAATCATTCTGGGCTCAATATGGCGATTTGCTCATTTTGGGCACCTGGCAAACCATAGCCATGACCGTTATTTCAACCTTCTTTGCGTATCTTTTCGGTTTACCGCTGGGCGTTCTCGTTACTATCACATCGCCCGGTTCACTTCGCCCTCATCGCGCGCTCAATATGGTGCTTGGATGGGTGGTGAACATTGGCCGCTCGATTCCTTTTATTATTTTGCTTGTTGCCCTGATTCCGTTTTCACGCTTTTTGGTTGGAACCTCGCTTGGTGTAGTCGGTGCTATTGTGCCTCTCGTAATCGCGGCGACGCCGTTTATTGCGCGCATGGTTGAGTCCTCACTTCAAGAAGTGAGCGCTGGCTGTGTTGAGGCGGCAGAGAGCTTTGGCGCAAGCACGTTTCAGATTATATGGAAAGTCATGCTCCCTGAGGCGCTTCCTTCGCTTGTGCGCGGCGCATCTATCGCATTTATTACCATATTTGGCTATTCGGCTATGGCGGGTGCAATCGGCGCTGGCGGTCTTGGTGATATCGCGATTCGTTATGGCTACTACCGTTATCAAAATGACGTGATGTTCGCAACCATCATTGTCTTGGTCGTTTTGGTGCAACTGGTACAAATGGTGGGCGATCGAATTGCTCGCGCCATCGATAAACGCAGCTAAAAGCGAATGTAACTCAGTATTCATTTTTTTGAATTAAAAACATTTGTCACACTTTTAATATCAAGCATATTTGCATGTTAGTATGCATATACACTTTTTTACAACTGAAGACGAAGGGAAGCAGTATGAAGAACTTTAAGTTATTGGGTGCAATTGCGCTTGCAACCGTAGCGATCTTTGCTCTCGCAGGGTGTGGAGCAAAACAGGACCAAGCAACAACAGGGAACGCAACATCAGGCTCGAAGGTAATTAAGGTGGGAGCAAGTCCTACACCTCACGCTGAGATTCTTGCGCAGGTAAAAGATCAGCTTAAAACCGAGGGTTATGATCTCCAAGTAGTTGAGTACACGGATTATGTTATTCCTAATACCGCTGTTGAAAATGGCGAACTTGACGCTAACTTCTTCCAGCACTTACCTTACCTTGAGGATTTCAACAAGGAAAAGGGAACGCATCTTGTTAGTGTAGGCGGCGTTCACTTTGAGCCTCTCGCGATTTATGGTGGAAAGACCAAGGATATCGCGGCGCTTAAAAATGGAGCAAAGATTGCCGTTCCTAACGACACGACAAACGAGGCACGAGCATTGTTGTTGCTTCAAAATGCAGGCTTAATCAAGCTTAAGGCAAACGCTGACTTTACTGCAACGCCTAAAGACATTGTCTCAAATCCTAAGAACATCAAGTTCGTAGAGGTAGAGGCAGCAGCTGTTCCTCGCTCATTGCAGGAAGTCGACTTGGCTGTTATTAACGGTAACTATGCGCTCGAGGCTGGTCTCACATCAGCTGATCAGCTTAAGTCCGAGGACGCAAGCTCAGATGCGGCAAAGACATACGAAAACATCTTGGTCGTTAAAGAGGGCAAGCAAAACGATGCCGGCATCAAGGCTCTTTACAAAGCTTTGCAATCAGATACGGTAAAGAAGTTTATCGAAACTAAGTACAAAGGTTCAGTTATTGCTATGCCAGATGATTCGTCGGCCAAGTAAGAACTCACAGATTTAATAGGTACTAAACTTGATGTCGTGTGTCCATAAAGGGCACACGACATTTTCACAACTTGGTGTGGTGGATTTCGTATAATTTACTCACTTAATGTTGATCAAAGGAGTGTTCTGTGAATAAGAAGATGGTATTTGTTGCACTTGCCGCCGTTGCTATTGTGGCACTTGGCTCGCTAGGTGTTGCTTATGCGACCTCGCTTAACGGACGTGTTTTTGGCGGTTCATTGCGAGCAGGCTCAGCGTGTTCAGCAGGTGGAAATGCTGGTGCTGGCTGTGCGATGCAAGGAGCCAAAGGCGCAAACTGTCCTATGCAAAATAACGCCTCAGGCGCTTCTTCAAACCAAAGCGCTGGCTGCCCTATGAGCAATGCGGGTTCAACTCAAGGTGCTGGAGGATGTTGCGCTGCAAATTAATGAGCGCTGCTGTCTTTGGGAAGCGAAATGGTGAAGGTAGTGCCAACGCCGAGTGAGCTTTCGACATTGATGGTGCCACCATGCGCAGCAACTATTGAAGCGACAATGGTGAGACCGATGCCCGTGCCGCCTGTTGAGCGACTACGAGATTTGTCGGTGCGATAAAAACGTTCAAATATGAAGGGGATATCCTCTTCGTCAATTCCGATACCTGTATCACGAACTTTGATGATGCAGGTATCTTTGTTGTCTGTTACTTCAATCGAGATTGAGCCGCCACTCTCAGAATATTTCAGTGCGTTTGATATGAGATTGGTGAATACTTGATGCAGACGATTTCTGTCTGCTGAAACTATGACAGATTCACCCGTGACACTACAGGTGAGCTTGCGCACTTCAAGTTCATGCTCAAAATCTCTCGCAGCTAGTTGGGCTAATTCATACACATCGACAGGGGTTCTCTCTAGTGCCAGATGATCATTTTCAGCTTGGCTTAAACGTTGGAGTCCATCAACTAACTGAGTGATGCGTCCAATCTCGTCGTAGCCGCTCTGGAGGCGCTCAGGAGTTGGCTGCCAAACACCCTCGAGCATCATTTCAAGTTGAGCAGATACATTAGCGAGCGGAGTCCGCAGCTCATGCGCAATATCTGTTGTGAGTTGTTTGCGCAGACTTTCTTGTTTATCAAGGGCGTTTGCCATCTGATTGACGCTCTGTTCAAGTTCCGCTAATTCTGCGGTCTGAGTTTTCTCTGCAATTCTGATTTGATAGTTGCCTTCAGAAATTGCTCGCGTCGCTTCAATCGTGTTTGTGATGGGAGTGCTGAGACGTCGGGCAAGGATAAGCGCTGCGAAAGCGGCTCCCACAATTGAGAAGATACCAATAATTAATAGAATCAAGTTGAGCGAGTCAAGGAATTGGAACGCATCTTCGTTGAGATAATAGGGGCTGTAGTAACTTATTGTGACGTGCCCTATGACGGCCGCGCCGTCTTTGAGGGTGTAATTATGTTTTACGAAATCGCCGTGAACCTGTGGTCTTTGGGCTTTCATACGCGCTGCGATGCTTTGCATAAGTTGGTGGCACTGCTTCATGTCGTGGTTTTGCGCGTCCCAGACGGTTTTTCCGAGCGCATCGCTTAGCTTAATAATGTAGCCGTCATTTAGCGCATACATGCCTACTCCATGAATGTAATCGACATTCCATGTTTTGGTAGTTGTGTCATATTGGAACTTTAGATTTTGCGCGAGGTTGTCGGAGAATGTTTTTTGTTGTGAAGCGATATACTTCTCAAACTGACGATTGATGAGAATATTTGCCGACAAACTAATAAGCGCAATGATAATGAGCGCAATCAGTACAAATCCTACTGAGAGTTGTGTACGAAGTTTACGCTTCATTTTTCATCATTTCCAAATTTGTATCCCATGCCATGAATTGTGCGAATATACACTGGCTTTTTTGAGTCATCTTCGATTTTTATCCGCAAGTTTTTGATGTGAGTATCAATGACACGGTCATATCCATCGAAGCTCATGTCGAAGGCAATGTTGATAAGATCATCGCGCGTAAAGACCTTTTGAGGGTATTTCGCGAGAGTCGCGAGTATTTTCCATTCTTTGGGTGTGAGGTTAACGACAGTTCCGCGTTTGCGTACTTCTTTCGAGTCGAAATCAATAACAAGATCGCTATTGTTGAAGGACATACGAGAGGCAAGTGCCTCAACGTCAGCGCTCGAGCGGCGCATAACAACTTCAATGCGTGTGAGTAGCTCTTTGAGGCTGAAAGGTTTTGTGATGTAGTCATCGGCGCCCATCTGGAGGCCTTCGAGCATGTCGTCTTCGCTCGACTTTGCCGTGAGCATAATGATGGGGACGCGTGAGCGTGTGCGCAGGCGCTTACACACTTCTTCGCCTGAAAGATCGGGGAGCATTAAGTCGAGCACAACGAACTCTATTGTGTTTTTGTCAAACTTATCAAGCGCCTCAAGACCAGTTGTCGCCGTAATTACGCGCCAGCCTTTTGCTTCAAGAAAAGAAGAGACGGCCTCGAGGATTTTTTCCTCGTCGTCAACAACCAAAATGGTATGAACAGTGGCCATCTCTTCTCCTTTAGAATGTTATTCGATGCCAAGAACCTTGTAGTCTTGTGCTTCTACAGCGCCTTTGAGCGCCTCGTCACTGACGGGCTGGCTCAATGTAACAACAGCCTTGCCGCTTGCGTGGTCAGCAGTTGCGCTGTCAACACCGCTCAATGACTCAAGTGCCTTTTTGACGCGGCCTTCACAGTGCTCGCACATCATGCCCTCGATAGTAAGAGTTTTTTTCATAGTCACTTTCTCCTTTGGTACTGATTTTACGCGATTTGGATACACCTTGAACAGATTGAGCCGCAAAGCATTGCTGATAACGCTAAATGATGAGAGGCTCATGGCAGCAGCTCCGAAAACGGGGCTCAGTTGCCATCCAAGTATTGGGGTCAAAATGCCTGTTGCAAGTGGGATACCAATAATATTGTAAATAAAGGCCCAGAACAAATTCTCGCGAATGTTGCGAAGCGTTGCGCGACTGAGGCGCACGGATGCGGCAACGTCGTGCAGCGAGTCTTTCATAAGTACAATATCAGCAGCCGAAATGGCAACATCTGTACCCGCGCCAATCGCAATACCAATTTCAGCTCTGGTGAGGGCGGGAGCATCGTTGATGCCGTCCCCGACCATGGCGACCTTTCCTTGCTTCTGAAGCTCGCGGATGGCAGCGTCTTTACCTTCAGGGCGCACTCCAGCAATAACGCGCGTGATGCCGACGCTGCGGGCAATGGCTTGCGCAGTTTTTTCGTTGTCTCCCGTAATCATGACAGTTTCAAGACCCATGTTGCGGAGTTCTTTGAGTGCGCTTACACTGTCTTCGCGTAAGGTGTCAGAGAGGGCAACGATACCAACAAACTGATCATCGCGTGCAAAAAATACGGGTGTTTTTCCTTCGTGGCTTAAGTTCTCGGCCTGCTCAAGTGCATGAGCGGGGATAGTTACCTTGCTTGATATGAGGTCATAATTCCCGCCATAAATTGCATGGCCATTGAGGCGCGCATTGAGCCCGTTTCCAGGGAGTGCCTCAAAATCGGTTGTTTCCTGAATCTCGATGTTGAGAGCTTTTGCGTGCTCCATAATTGCATGAGCGAGAGGATGCTCGCTTTTTGCTTCAAGCGATGTAGCGAGATTCATCACGTCGTGCTCTAAATATCCATCCATTGCTACGATATCGGTGACAACTGGCTTTCCTGATGTGATGGTGCCCGTTTTGTCGAGCGCAATAATGGTAACTTTTCCTGCTTCTTCAATGGCACTTGCCGATTTAAATAGGATGCCGTTTTTAGCGGCTTTGCCGTTTCCGACCATGATGGCAACAGGGGTTGCAAGACCAAGCGCGCAGGGGCAACTAATAACAAGTACCGCGATTCCACGGGCGATTGCCTGACCAACGTCTGCGCCGGCGATGAGCCATGCCGCCATGGTGATAAGCGAAATTCCAATAACAACAGGAACAAACACTGCAGACACGCGGTCGGCAATTTTTGCGATGGGGGCCTTTGATGCGGCGGCATCGCTTACCATTTGGATGATTTGCGCTAGTGCAGTGTCTTTACCAACACGAGTGGCTCGGCAGGTAAGAAATCCAGATTGGTTAATTGTCGCAGCCGATACCTCGTCGCCAGGTTGTTTGTCGACAGGAATGCTCTCGCCCGTAAGGGTTGACTCATCAAGGGCGCTCTGACCTGAGAGGATAATGCCATCAACAGGTATGCTTTCGCCTGGACGCACAACAAATTCATCACCAACAACAACGCTGTCAACAGAGACGGAGGTCTCTTTCCCGTCTCTTAGCACCGTTGCGGTTTGAGGTGCGAGATTCATGAGGCTCTTGAGCGCTGAGGTTGTTTTACCTTTTGAGCGAGCTTCAAGCATTTTGCCGACGGTAATGAGTGTCAAGATAACTGCTGCGGTTTCGAAATAGAAGTCGTGCATGTAGCCAACGACCGCTTTCATGTCTCCAGCCTTTTGCGCAGCGGTCATAGCGAACAGCACATAGGTGCTATAGCCAAAAGCCGCTGAGGAACCAAGCGCAACGAGCGAATCCATGTTAGGCGAGGCTTTAAAGAGTGCTTTGAATCCGTTCGTGAAAAACTTTTGGTTGATAACCATAATGATGACTGCGAGCAAGAGCTGCGTAAGTCCCATAGCAACGTGATTGTCCGCGAGAAAAGCGGGCAGCGGCCAACCAAGCATCATGTGCCCCATTGAAAGATAGAGCAGCACCACAGAAAAAAGGGCTGAGTAGATGAGGCGGCGCTTCAAAAGAGGCGTCTCGTGGTCAACGAACATTTCGCTTTGGGGACTCGCGTTTTTTTCGCCTGAAGCCTGAGCGCTCTCACTGAGTGAAGACGCGCCATATCCCGCATCTTTTACAGCGGCGATGATCTTTTCTTCTGACGCGCTACCTTCAACGCTCATAGAATTTGTGAGCAAGTTTACAGCGACCGAATCTACTCCCTCAACATGAGCAACGGCCTTTTCAACGCGCGATGAGCACGCGGCGCAGGTCATTCCAGTAACAGTGTAACGTTCCATAAGTGAGTTCCTCTATCTGCTAGTTCTTCCAGTTTGCGAAGAATGTCTCTGATTTCTTAAGTGTCTCGTAAGGTACGGTAATCTCTGAGCTCGTTGTCGTTTTTTCGTCTTCAAAAATGGGGAGAGGGTTGCATCCGCCAGTTTTTATTTCGACTTGATCAACGCCAAATTTATTCCCACAGTTTTGGCACACGAGATTGTCGCCTTCTTGGATATAGTATCCCTTACCTGATGAATAACATACCTGACAGGTATTAAATGCTGTGTGAACTTTACCGTTTTTATCTTTAAAGGCAAGAACTTCCATGGCTGTTCCATCAACGTTGACAGGATAAAACTGTGCTTTATCTGAGAGATCTTTCATTTCAATTTTCAAAGCACCTCCCTGGGCGACAGTTTGTGCTTCGCGCTGTGGGGTTTGTTGTGGGGTGCTCTGCGTACCAGTTGATGAGCTGCTTGAAGCAGAAGGTGCCTTTGATGAGCAACCGGCTAAAACGAGAGCACCAAAGAGCACGAGCGTGCCAATAGCGAGTCCTACAATACGACGAGTGCTTTTTTTCATGGTTAATCCTTTCGTGAAACGAATACTAGTTTGTTACCGTTATGGTGCCTTCGATCATGCCCATCCAGCAGAGCGCACGGACGGTACCTGATTTTGTGGGAGTAAACTCGATTACATTTTTGCCTGGGGTAAATGTGTGTTCTACGCCATAGTCAGCAATGTCCATCGTCTTATTGCAGCCATTGATAGCGCTTGCGGGCGCATTGATGACCCAACGGACAGGAGTGCCAACTTTGACCGAAATGTCAGGATATGCTCCTGATTCGAGCGTGCTCTCAACGATTTGCTTGCCATTTACAATTTTTGCTTGAGCACTTGAAACGTTGGCGGAGAGGGCAGCTGGAGAAACACCTTGCATGAGGGTAAAGACGCAAAAGAGAGCGACAATACCGCCTCCGACAACTTTAAGCACGGCTTGCTTGGTTGGAATGTTAGCGATAATACCGCCAACTCCAGCGAAGAGAACCAAAGCAATAACGGTATTGGTGGGCAAGAGGTTTGCCATTCCTGAGCCTTGGAGCAACAGAGCAAGGCCGAGAACGGCAACAAGCACGGCTCCTACCGTGTTAAC
>CALLZE010000143.1 GCA_937858655.1 uncultured Coriobacteriales bacterium | reverse complement strand
AATACGCCCATTTCGCGAGCCGCCTTAATGGTCCACGTTTTAACGGCACCAAATTGGCTTCCGGCAGCGGTCTCCATCGTCTTTTCTCCCAATTGGGGATTGCGCAAAAGCACCGCAAACACGAGCGCGGCAATCATGGGCACAAGAATCGCCGCCCATACGAGTGCTGCCGACAGCGGCGTTTTGAATGAACAAAAGGCAATGCCTAGCAGCGCGGTGGGAGTAAACAGTGCCACAAGACGCTCGCCCACAACTGATGCGGCTGCGGCTGGCAGTTCGTCTGACGGCGCGCCGAGCTTCCAAATACGAACAACGTCTCCACCCACCGACGAGGGCAAAAAGTTGTTAAAGAAAAATCCCATAAAGTAGTAGCGTGTTAACTGCCAAAAATTGCGAGGCAAGCCCAAGCTCGCTGCGCATACTCCCCATTTAGCGGCAGACGCAACAATGGAGGCAAACACAAAAAAGGCCGCTCCGGCTAACCACCAAGGGCTGAGCCCTCCGAGCGTATGGGCAAGCGAGCCAATACCGATTTTCCAAAGAATGACACCCAGTGCCACGATGCTAAAGGCACCCTTGAGAACAAACGACTTCCAGTTTCCGCCCCCGCGTAAACTCAGCTCGGGAGAAACACCGTCATTTTGAGCAATTTCTACTACGTCAGCCACAGCCATACTTTCTTTGTAAAAGCGCTTGGGAACTTTATGTATCCACACGATTATTTCGGGGCCTTATGTGCCCCTAAATTATAATTTATCCTAATTAGTCAGATAAAGTTAACTAATCATGCAAACGGCCCAAGGAACTACAGCCAACAAACAGCCCGCCCCGCCATTGGCATCCAAGAAGTATATGCTTTTCGGTTTTACGCTTTGTCTTTGAGAAGATCACGAATTTCGCGAAGCAAAACAACATTTTCCTCAAGAGCAACTTCCTCTTCGCTTTCACTTTCTTTTGAACGCTTGAGGGAGTTGATCGCTTTTATGATGCTGAAGATGACGAGCGCAATAAGCAGGAAGTTGAATATGCTCTGGATAAACGTGCCATAGTGGATGGCTGCCTCTGGAGTTTTTCCCGCAGCTTCAGTGATGACAAATTTCAAACTATTGAAATCGACGCCACCAAAAATAAGTCCAATTATTGGCATGATGATATCGTTAACGAGCGAGGTGACAATTGCCGTAAAAGCACTACCGATGATGACACCAACTGCCAAATCAATAACACTACCGCGCGAAATAAACTCTTTGAATTCATCCATAAATTTCGTTTTGGCCATGGTCCGCTCCTATCGTTGCCACAACGCTCACCCATGTTGATTACACAATACAGTGCGCCTATTGAAAACCGCACGGCACTATAGGCAAAATCATACCACCTCTATGCTCTTATGTTAGATTAAGATAAATCTAACTCATCTCATAAACAACCAAAGGACTTCTGCCTCGCTATGACATGTTCACCCTTCATTTCGCGCATTGACGCACCCTGCTCGCATACATTTTCTCAGCTCAGTACAATGCAACTTAATATCACGCATGCCTGCAATTTAGCATGTACCCATTGCCATCATAGGTGTGAGCCACGCAACACCGATATTATGTCGCTGGAAAATCTCAAGCTTGCTCTCGACGTTTTTGAACGTGATGGTTTCGAGACGCT
>CALLZE010000142.1 GCA_937858655.1 uncultured Coriobacteriales bacterium | reverse complement strand
AAATTGGGAGTTCTCTCACAGCAGCTCGATGAACTTGCCGAGTTTAAGGACATGCGCATTCGCGAAATTCTTGCGACGTTTAAGTCAAGCTACATGATTGAAGGCAAGAGTTATTCGCCTGCGCAATTATTGGAGCGCCTGGGTTTTGAGAGCAACCATCTCAATGCGCTCATTTCGGATTTATCGGGCGGGCAAAGGCGACAGTTGAGCATTTTAATGCTGCTCATGAAAGAGCCTAATGTTTTGATTTTGGATGAGCCTGGCAATGATTTGGATACCGACACGCTCGCAGCTCTTGAGGACCTACTTGACTCATGGCCGGGCACTCTCATAATCGTGAGCCACGATCGCTATTTGATGGAGCGCGTAACTGACCAGCAATATGCGCTGATGGGTGGGCACTTGCGGCATGTTCCTGGTGGTGTTGACGAATACCTGAAGCTAGTTGCCAAGAGCGAGTTGGCACGCGAGGAGAACAAGAGCGATAAGAGCCTCAATAAGACGGCGCAAAATGTACCTTCAGGAGATGCGCCTCGAGAAACAAGCACGCCGCCGGCTGCGCCTGCGCAACTTTCAGGTGGCCAGCTTTATGAAATGCGCAAGCAACTTGCTTCCGTTGAGCGTAAACTCAAAACGCTTACCAAGCAGTTGGATGAGCATAAGTTAAAAGCATCTGAGGTTGACTCCACAGATTACCAAGCGCTGATTAAGCATCAGGCAGACCAAGCAGAACTCGAGGCACAAATATCAGAACTCGAACTTCAATGGTTAGAGTTGAGCGATGTTCTGGGGTAGAGTATTTGAGCGCTTTTAGGGACTAGCTTTCGAGGCTTTGCGGGTTTAGAAGAAAGTCAAAAAGCCCCATGGTCACTATTCCGTTTTCATCTCGGGTGACATTCACCACATCTTTCACGATAATGATTTTCTTGAAGCTGTCATCGATGCGCAATAGTGACGCTTTTTCTTGTTCTCTTTTCGCAACATCTGGCAAAGCGTAGGCAGATTGGATGTAATAGCGACGTCCGCCCAAATTGGCGACAAAATCCACTTCCAAGTTGATTGCCCGTAGCCTCCCCCCGCCATCTACCTCGCGCTTGTTCACCATGCCCACATCTACCGCAAAACCCCGGGCACGTAATTCGTTGTAGATGATGTTCTCCATAAGATGGGTTTCCTCCACCTGACGGAAGTTTAAACGAGCATTCCGCAAGCCAACATCTTCAAAGTAGTACTTTACAGGCGCTCCGATGTATCTACGCCCCTTGATGTCATATCGCTTGGCTTCGCTAACGAGAAACGCATCCTGCAAGCAATCAATGTAAGACTTTACGGTGTTGGTGCTGATATCCGAGTGAAGCACACTCTTGAAGGTGGCTTGAATCTTTGGAGCGTTTGTGAGAGACCCAATCGCAGAGGAAATTATATCGATAAGATCTTCAAGTTCCTGCGTCTTACGGATCTTATTACGTTCGACAATGTCTTTGATGTAGGTTTCCTCGAACAGATTCGTAAGATAAGAGGCTTTCTGGTCTTCGGTTTCCATAGTTGCCACAAGGGGCAGCCCTCCGTACTCGGCATAGTCTGCCCACGCATGGAAAGGTTCATCGTTGCGTGTTTGCATGAACTCAGCAAAGGTCAACGGGAAAACATGTATTTCATCGCCACGCCCGCGAAATTCCGTTATGACATCATTGGAGAGAAAACGGGAGTTCGACCCCGTAACATATGGGTCGATATTCGACGCGGCAAGCAAGTCATTCAACACCTCAACGAAATCGGGAAGAAGCTGCACTTCGTCAAGAAGAACGTAGTGCATTTCGGAGTCGACGATGTGATTGTTTACATAATCGAGCATTGCATCTGGATCCCGAAGATTACGCGCGCTACGCAGATCGAGCTGCGCACTGATGATGTGGTCTTCGGAGACACCAGCCCGCTGGAGATGCTTTCGGAAAAGATTGAACAAGAGATATGATTTGCCACACCTTCGAATGCCAGTAACCACTTTGACTAGACCGTTATGCTTGCGTGCAATAAGGCCTTCAAGG
>CALLZE010000141.1 GCA_937858655.1 uncultured Coriobacteriales bacterium | reverse complement strand
TGTTAACGGTTGTGCGAAATTTAGTGCCAAGAGCTGATACAAACGATCCAAAGCCCAGCATGAGGGGCACAGTTCCCAGACTAAAGAGCATCATAGAAAGCGCGCCAACAAAAGGGTTGCCACTTGCAAGAGCAATAATTTGCATCGATTGAAGAGGCCCGCAAGGCATGAGGCCATTAAGGAGTCCTACAACAAAGGGGCGTCTGCTTGAGGCGCTTTTTGATCCCAGAATATGCGCGAACTTTTTAGGAAAAGGGAGCGAGAATGAACGAAGCCCCGTAAAAAGCCCCAGCATATTGATGCCCATAACCACCATGATGATGCCCGCGACGATTTTGAGTGCTCCCTGAAAAGCTTGAGGGATGACGCTTCCCGTTGCGGCACCGATTAGCATACCGACAAGTCCGAGAACAAAGCCGATGATGGTATACGAGACGACGCGTCCTGCGTTATAAGCAAAGCTTGGACGAAGGGTTACGAGCACTGAAGTTTTGCGCGTAGCTTTTGGGTCGACTGTCTGATTTTCAACTGCGTTTGAGGGCAGGCACTGAGAAAGATTAATCCCACCGCACATCGCAATGCAGTGTACAGACGTAATGAGCCCGATCACAAACAACATGCCATAACCCATCCCACTCTGAGCAAGTTGGCTGGGGACGAGGTAGTTGAGCAGATTGAAGTGCTGAATAAGCAAGAAAGCTAAGGCAATGATGCTCACAGAAAATGTCGTTTTAATAAAAAGATTAAAACGTACATCATCTTCTGATACGACCGAATAGCCTACATTGTGAATAAGCAGATCAATTTCTTGAGGGCTTATGGCATCTGGTCGATAGACGATATCTGCGGTATTAGTTTTGTAGCTAACAGAGGCACTCTGGATTCCAGGTGCTTTATCAAGCGTCTTTTTTATGAGGTTTTGGCAGTTCACGCACGTCATGCCTTTGATGGCGAGGTGAAGTTTTGCGTCCCTACTCATGGTTCTCCTTTTAGTGCAATTAAGGGTCGGCCTTACAGCGCGCTTACGCAGTGTAAGGCCTTTGTAGGAGAACATAGTAGCAAGCAAATATGTGGTAATTATGTGAGTCAGAAAAAAGTTTGAGAGTTACTCAAAAAGCTTTCGGTACTCGCCGTAACCTTCTTTTTCAAGGTTTTCAAAAGGCACAAACTTCAGCGACGCGCTGTTTATGCAGTACCGCGTGCCGTTGGGAGATTCGAGGTCACCAGAGAATACATGTCCGAGATGAGCATCACCCTTGGCGCTGCGAACTTCGGTGCGCGTCATGCCATGCGAAGTGTCGACGTGCTGCGTTATCGAGCTGTCGTCAATAGCTTTGGTGAAAGCTGGCCAACCGCAGGAACTGTGGTATTTGTTGTCGCTCGTAAAGAGAGGCTCACCCGTCGTGATGTCTACATAGAGTCCCCGATGTGATTCGTCGGCATACTTGTTTGAGTAAGGAGCTTCAGTCTCGTCCATCTGTGTTACCCGGTACTCAAGGGGACCAAATGCGTCCTTGATG
>CALLZE010000140.1 GCA_937858655.1 uncultured Coriobacteriales bacterium | reverse complement strand
ACTTGTACGCGAGAAAGGCCACAATATTGGGCCTCGTGTCATAGTAAAGGATGACAAAGAAGAGATTAGGGCCGCGCTCATTGCTGCGGCTGATGAGTTGCACGCAGATATTATCCTTACCTGCGGCGGAACTGGCTTCAGCGTGCGTGATGTGACGCCCGAAGCAACGTTAGACGTGTGCGACAGGATGGCCCCAGGGATTGCTGAAGTTATCCGCTCCCGATCATACGAGGTAACTCCACGTGCCATGCTCTCACGTGGTGTTTCGGGCTTGCGTGGAGAAACACTCATCATCAATCTACCCGGCTCTAAGAAGGCGGCTGAGGAGTCTTACGGCTTCATCGCCGACCAGCTTGAGCATGCCATTGAGATGGTCCATGGTGGTGGCCATTAGTTTCAAGGACTTAATTGGAACGCCACATCAAAATGCATGATTTAGTTAAAAAATAATCCCCCAGTAGGGGGATTATTTATGAGCGCTTGGCGTTTCTGTTGTTAGGAGAGTGATTCAACAACCGCCTGCTCAAGGGGAAGCATTAAAAGCTCATTGGCTCGCGCATCATTTGAAAGAGGATCGCTGCCCTCAACGATGATTTTTTGGACACCATTACATTTTTCGCAGGTATAGATACGCTTATTCATATCGCCTTCGTCAAATGAATAATGTAATTCTTCAGGGTTGGTATTACCGCACCATGTGCATTTAATGCGTGGATAAGACCACTGCGAACCGCAAAAACCACAACTCAATTCGCGTGGCGAGCCGTTCAACTCACCGGCATCCTTTAAGGTGCCCATGGTGGCTTGCGCGCCGCATACAGGGCACACACCAGTATCAAAAGCAGTTTCTTCAGGAATTGTAATCTGAGCCGCTGCCTGGACCGCCGTTGGTTCGAGTGCTGTTGCGACAGCGAGTCTGAGATAGTGATAAAGCTCAGAGTCAGCGCTTATCTCAAGCATATCAGCGAGCTCGTCAATCAACACTTCTGGTTGCGTAAACACGATATCGAGAACGCCTTGAGAAAGCTCGCGATCATTTGAGTCGTATTCTCCTTTGAGCTCAGCAAACTTTTTGCTTACCGCTTCGAACTCGGCAACGTACATGCCAATGTAGGCGAGAGTTGACTCGAGCGTTTCAAGCACATATTTTTGCGAAAGGTGTGGAGCATCTATTGAAAAGGCAGTTGTGCCTTGTTTCATTGCATCTTCGAGTTGTGAAACGTCTTCCGGCGTCCAATCAACAGGTTGTATCGATTCTTCTAAATCCCAGAGACCTGTGAAAAATGAAACGAATGGCTGCCCTAATTCATCAACGTGATTTTCAAGTGCTTTTTTACTTTGAGAAAGATCCATGTTTCTCCTCGATTTTTAGGAGCGGGTAGCCCTCGTGGGCTACCCGCCAGGAAGAAGGAAGGTAAAGCAGTTACTTTTCTACAACATTTTCGCCAGAAGTAAGTTCTTCTTCTGCCCAGTGTCCCCAGTGATAGAGCGCATCTGATTCTGATACGTATCCGTCACCGAACATAACACGTGCTAAGCGGTGGTATGGTTGGAAAATTCCTCCACCAAAGAAGACGTGTATGGGGAACATCATGAATATACCAAGGAAGCATAAGTCATGACCTGCACGCCAAATTTGCAGCAGCGTGCTTGACCAAACGATAGGAGTAAAGTTTGGGAGCAAAAGCAACACACCAGAAAGAGAGATACCGAAAATGCAAAGATACATGATGATATCTGAAAAGCGCTGTCCTGATTTTACAAACTGCTGCTTAGGCATATGGACTTTCTTGGCATTAAGCAAATAAGGGAAGAAGAGGCGCATGAACTTCTTATCATCATCATCCCATTTCATAAAGAGATTATGGAATGTGTGCTTAAAGTTGGCAGGACGAATAATCCAAGAGATTATAGGTATGCCAATAAAGAAAATAGCAATGATGTGATGAATTGTGGTCACAGTTTTGAAGGTACTATCTCCCATAATTTTGCCGAGCCCTGGGTAGAAAAGCAAAATTCCCGTAAGGCTTAAGATGATTCCGCCCACAGAAAAGGCCCAGTGATTTGCGCGAGCAAATTTGTCGTGGCGCATTATGTACTTTGTCATTATTCTCCTCCCTTCGCTTCTTGAGATGCTTCTGCAGGAGCATCCTTGTGCTCGTCATCGATGGGTACACCCTTATCGTAGGTAATACCCGTCTCAGGATCGAATTTCCAGTCATCGACGTCACGCTTATAGCCGCGAGCACCGATAAACGCAATACCCGACAAAGCCGCAACAGCGAGTGCGCCTATGCCTGCGATTGGCTTCATGAACTTCGATGCAAGCGTGAGTACGCTTACTTCTGGGTTCTCAGGCAAGTGGTGAGCCTTCGGGCCATAAGGGAGAACTTGAATAACGTGGAGTCCACCCATTTCGGTGAGACCATAAATCATTGCATCAGGCCTATTTGGCTTAATCTCATTGAGACGAGTTTTTGCGAGCGCAATCATGTCGTAACGGTCGCCGAATTGGAGAGCGCCCGTAGGACATGTGGTCACACAAGCTGGCCTTCTGTCATTTTCAATACGATCAAGACACATGGTGCACTTCTGGGTCTTGCCATCTCGCTCCCTAAACTTAGGAACACTGAAAGGGCAAGCTGCAACACAGTACTTACAGCCAATGCACTTGTCTTGGTCGATAACAACAGCGCCTTCTGCCGTTTTGTGGCATGCGCCTGTTGGGCACGCGTCTACGCACGCTGCATCGGTACAATGCTGGCATGAAACACGTCCGAAAGCCCAGCCTAAGTTACCTTTTGAGTCTTCGGTTTCTTCGAGGTTCATGTGAAGCCATGTATCGCCCGTGTTATTGCGAGGGTAGGTGAATGATGGGTCAAACTCGTAGTCTTTGTCGTCAAGGGCAGAGGGAAGCTGATTCCACTGCTTGCAGGCTACCTGACAACCTTTACACGCTGTGCATTTTGAAGCGTCAAAATAAACCGCTACATCTTTTAGTTGTGCCATCTAAATCACCCCGCCTTCCTGATGTCCACGAGGAATGCTTTTGATTCTGGGATCAATGAATTCGGGTCTGCAAAGTTTGGAGTGACAGAGTTTGCACTTTCGCCCTTTACGATTCCGAGTTTGCCCCAGTGCCATGGCATGGCAATCTCGTAAACATTTTTGCCATCAAGCTTGAACGGCTTGAGACGCTTGGTGACGACCGCCTTCACCACGATTGTGCCGCGGTTATTAAAGATTTCAACGTCGTCTCCGCCCTTGATGCCCTTTTCTTTCGCCAATTCCTCAGGAATTTCAACGAACATATAGGGGTTGGCTTCTGCGAGCCATGGGCTATTGCGGGTGAAGTTACCCGTTTGCCAGTGCTCAACAACACGCATGGTCGAGCAGATGATAGGGTACTTCGCGGCATCGCCACGTTTTGCTGACTCATAAATCTTTGCAGCAGGGTTCGCGTCAACCTTTGAGAGTTTATTCTTGACTGGTGATTCTACTGGCTCATAGTGCTCAGCGAACGGGCCTTCCTTCATGGTTGAAGCAAAGAGGCGCCCAACGAGTTCTGGATTCATGAAGTACGCAGGGCACTTCTCCGGCGGGTTACCAATACCAGTACCGTCTGGTTGCAGCACCTGGAAACCAAAGTCAGGAACATCGTTGCGATCCCAGTTTTTGATAGTTGGGTTCCACTCAACAAGCATGCGCTTAGGGTTACGAGCTTTACCCGTTGCCGCAATAGTGGATGCACGGTTGTACAGAACACGACGGTTCATTGGCCATGCCCATGCCCATTGTGGGAATTGGTTTATGCCACCCTTGCCACCAGATAAGGTAGCGTCGCTTGCATCGCGTGCTCCGCAAGGCTGATCAGCAGGATTGTCCGAGTCATTGTTGTTGTAATAACCAGAATAAATCCAGCCAATGCAGGCGGTTGATCCATTTGCGGCCAGTGCAGCAAGATTAAGAATCTTTTTGTTGTCCGCAGTGGTGTAGCCGTTGATTGCGTGTGCCACTTTGCGTGAGCTGAACTCGCCCTTGTCGTCGAGGTAATTCCACGTAGTCTTGAGGATTGGATCGGGGAACGTGCCGCCCTCAGTTTTGTAAAGTTCTTGGAGCTCATGGAAGAGCAGCGTCATAATCTCGCCGTCGTCCTTAGAATCGAAGAGTGGCTTAATAGCGCGGTAGCGCCACTGAACCCAGCGACCTGAGTTAGAAACGGTTCCCTCTTTCTCGATGTGCGAGCAAGCAGGAAGTAAGAATACCTCAGTGTCGATCGTTTTAGGATCGGGAGCGTCTTCGCCAGCAGTGATTGGCAAATGCCAGAAGCCAGCGGTGTCGGTCTCCATGAGGTCGGTACAAACCATCCAGTCGAGTTTTGAGATTGCCTGACGGGTAAAGTTCCCGTTAGGACCACCGAGCGCAGGGTTTTGACCCCAGCAGAAAAGTCCCTTCATTTCGCCTTCGTTCATTGACTCAAACATAGGCATAAATGAGTAATCTTTGGTGTCAATCTTTGGATGTAAGTCGTAGCAGAAGTCATTCTCAAGCGTAGCGTTCTCACCATAAAATTCTTTGAGATATGAAACAAAGAACTTTGGTCTGTTGGTTGAGTAGCTTGCGGCGGGAGTCTCTACGCTCAAGTAATCAGTAAAGGTTGGATGCTTTGCTGATGAGGGAGCATTGAGGTAGCCGGGGATGTTGTTGTAAAGAAGTGCCCAGTCAGTTGAGCCCTGAACATTACCCTCACCGCGCAGTGCATTAATGCCACCGCCAGCGATGCCCATGTTGCCCAAGAGAAGTTGGATGATTGAAAGAGCACGAATGTTTTGTGAACCTACCGTGTGCTGGGTAAGACCCATTGCATACATGAAGGTTGCGACGCGATCATCGGTGTAGGTGCTACCGATTGACTTCGCGAGCTCTTCGAATTGCTCTTTTGTCATGCCTACAATATCCTCAACCATTTGAGGCGTATAGCGCTCATAGTGCTTCTTCATCAACTGGAAGACGCATTGAGGATCCTGAAGAGTCAAGTCTTTTTTGACTACTGAACCTTGAGGCAGCGTGAACTTAGGAACTCCTGGAGCCTGCGTCCAAGCAAATGGACCAGTTGGAGTTGTATCCCATGTAGTTGTTGACTCAACTTGATATGACCACTGAGTAACGTCATATGAAAACTTGCCATCCTTCTCAGTCCAGCCTGTAAACATACCATCTTTAAATCCATAAGCGGGACTAACGAGCCATGTGGCATTCGTGTATGACTTAACATACTCTTCGTTAATCAAGTTGTTTTGGAGAAGGTAGTTCACAATCGCGCCAAAGAGGGCGATGTCTGAACCAGAGCGGAGAGGATAATATTTGTCAGCGACAGCCGCGCTTTTCGTAAAGCGAGGGTCGATAACGATAAATTCTGCACCATGCTCACGAGCTTTCATGATGTGACGCAAGGTAGCAGGGTGGTTCTCGGCAGGATTACCACCAACAATAACCATGACATCTGAGTTAGCCATGTCGTTAAAGTGGTTGGTCATCGCGCCTCGACCAAACGAGCCTCCAAGACCGGAGACAGATGAGCTGTGTCAAATACGAGCTTGGTGCTCGATATAGACAAGGCCAAGAGCACGAGCGAGTTTTGCCAAAACCGCGCACTCTTCGTTGTCGAGAGCGGCTCCTCCGAGCCAACCAATGGCGCGTGTACGGTTCACCGTTACGCCAGTTTCGTCTTTTGCTTCAAAAGTTTTGTCGCGCAAGGCTTTCGTGCGTTTTGCAATTTCTTTGATTGCTTTTTCCCAGGAAATTTCTTTCCATTCAGACGCACCTTTAGCGCGGTAGAGTGGCTTTTTGAGGCGCTTGGGGTTCTCGATAAGTTCACCGGTCTTTGGATCATAGACCATTGCTACGTTGAACTGAGCCATACCCTTGGCGCACATACCACCATGATTGATGGGGTGATCTGGGTCACCCTCAAAGTTGACGAGCTTGCCGTCGATTACTGAACAAATTCCTCCACAACCAACAGAACAGTAACAGCAGATGGTGGTTGTTTCGGTTGCTCCCTTAATTCTCAATTTCTGAGGTTGATACGCTTCAGCCGCGAAGCCGGATTCAGCTGAAATTAATCCGCTAACCGTGCCCGCTGCGAAAGCGGTACCAAATCCTGAGATTTTGAGAAAGTCTCTACGGGAGATGTTGTCCATAGTTCACCTCTCTCTTAAATAGGAACGGAAAAACTACGAGCAGATATTTTGCCTGTATTTGCTCCCTTCTCTCAATATTCAGTTGTTTGGTTGGCGCTCTTGTGATTGATTGGCGCGGATCCGGTTCACAAGATACTCATACCATAACATATAACGTTTAAACGTTTAAGAAACTCTTTCAAAGGTTTCTCGTGTTCCGCTATCGGTTATTGGTGGCGAAAATAAACATTTGCCGATAAAGTAATACTGAAAGGTAACGAGTGAGGAGCTTGGGTGCAGCAGAAAATATGTTTAGATGAGGGAACAACATCCTGGCCAAAAAGTGAGGCCACTTTGCGTGCGCTTGTTGAGGCGGCCCAATTGTGGGGAAGCCCATCGCGCGGGAATTCGCTGCTGCCCGATAGAAAACTGGCTCACGCTCGCTCAGTGGTTGCTGATTATTTGGGCATTGCTGACTCAGAAAACATCGTGTTTGTTCCCGGTGCAACATTTGGCCTCAATTTTGTATTGAAAGGCTTTTTGAAGCCGGGCGACAAGGTGCTTGTGAGCATTGCAGAGCACAACTCAGTGCTGCGACCCTTGGCAGAACTTGAGGCCCAAGGTGTTGAACTTGTTTGGATGGAGTGCGATTTCGCTGGGCGTGTTCAGGTT
>CALLZE010000139.1 GCA_937858655.1 uncultured Coriobacteriales bacterium | reverse complement strand
CGCCGCCCATTACTGGAATACCTGCCTCAATTTGAGCAACGCCAACTTCATCGAGCATCTTTGCGATAGTGATTTTTTCTTGGTTTGTAAAAACAACACCAGCGGTCTGTTCTCCATCGCGCAATGTTGTGTCATCCAACTTGATTTCGACCTGTTTGAGTTTACTGTCGATAGGCAGCTCCCAAATCATATGGTCCGCCGACTCCTCGGCAAGTTTGCTGTGCAAAATCTCGTCCATGCTTCCTCCTATGTGGTCCTTGCCCCTTTCCGATGTGAGATAGTGGTAAACGCAATGAATGGAAAGAATATTCAGAATAATTTATAGAATGAGGGCAGATTACTATTTTAACGCAAAACGACCGCAAGGTCTAAATTGACGATGCGGTCGGTTGTCATTTGCTGGTATTTGGCGAGTATTGTCTAGTGTGCGTTGAGCCTTTCAAGGAGCATGGCCTCAGCCAAGGCGCACTTTTTGATCTCTTCAAGATCAACGCTCTCATTGCCACTATGCACCTTTGCGAACTCATCATCCTCAGGCCCAAAGAGCAAGAATGTTGCATCGGGAGAAAACCTCTGAAGCACTGAAAGAAGCGGGATTGAAGCGCCACAGCCTATTTCTGAGGCTTCCTGCGCGAATGCCTCGCCCAGCACCTCAAGAGCAAGTTGCGCGTGATCCGACTCGGTATCTGTCTCAAAACCTTGAGAAGCATTCTCGTTGCTAAAGATAACCTCTGAGCCCTCAAGAGCATGACGTTGCAAGTGACCCTTTAAGGCCGCGAGAACATCGTAGGCATCATTTATCGCGGGAAAGCGAACAGAAATGCGTGCCGTTGCCTGCGGAATAATGATATTGGCCGACTGCGCGAGCGTGGGCACATCCATCGCAAGCACCGTAGCGCTTGGGCTCGACCAGAGACGCGTGCCAAGGGATCCGCTCCCCCTCAACGCAATATCCTCACTGAGACCAGCCTGGGCGCGGAAAAGGTCTTCGGGAAAATCAGCACCCTCCCAAACCGTCGAGTTTACTCCCTCGATAACCGTATTGCCCGCTTCGTCGTACATCGTTTGGATGAGACGAGTGAGTTCAACGAGCGCGTCAGGGGTTGGTCCACCAAAAATTCCCGAATGAAGAGCCGCGGGGAGCGTCTTTACGGTCACGTCAAGGCGCGCGTCGCCGCGCAAACTTGTTGTCAAAACGGGCTTTCCGACTTCGAGATTTCCCGTGTCAGCAATACAATAAATGTCCGCCTCAAAACGCTTGGGGTCACGCTCAACATATTCTTCAAGTGAACCAAATGCTTCTTCTTCTCCCTCGATGCACAGCTTCACATTGACGCCCGTCAGCGCATCGGGGCCTCAATGTGAAGCTG
>CALLZE010000138.1 GCA_937858655.1 uncultured Coriobacteriales bacterium | reverse complement strand
GCTTGTCGGAAGATTTTGCACTTTAGTAGGATCGCTCGGCACATCCTTAAGCAGATGGGGCGTCTCGAGCACGCCCTTATTGGCAATAGCGCTTATAGCGCGCGCCATTTGCACAGGTGTCGCTGAAACACCTTGTCCAAACGAAAAGTTCGATAACGAAATGTCTGCCCAAGAATCGGGAGAAGGCAGCCACCCATGGCTTGAACCAGGAAAATCAAGTCCAGGACGCTTGGTGAATCCAAACTTAACAAAGTTGTTATAGAGGTCTTCCTTGCCCAACTTCTGCGCAATCTTTGTTGTTCCGGTATTGCTCGACTGCTCAATAATCTGTGAAGCCGTGAGAGATTGCGGTGCATGATGGTGAGAGTCTTTTACGGTGCGTGTCCCCACCTTAAGCGCATAGGGAACGCCAAACTTGGTTTCAGGCGTAACGGCATCATAATTGAGCGCACCAGCAATAGTAACGCACTTCATTGTTGACCCTGGTTCATAAAGGTCGGTTAACGCCCGATTCTTTATGTTCTCAGGTTTCGTTTTATTGTATTTGTTTGCGTCATACGTTGGGTATGATGCCGCCGCGTATAACTCCCCATTTTTTGGGTTCATTACCACGACAGAACCCGCAACACCGTCATACTTTTTGACGGCGGATTTGAGTTCCTTCTCCGCATAAAACTGGATATCTTTGTCGATGGTCAAAACAATATCGCTACCATCTTGAGCCTCAATAGTGCGCTGAATGCCAGCGGGAATCCGATTTCCCTTGCTGTCGCGCTCGCTAAACGAGAGACCTGGCGTACCCTTGAGTAGCTCATCATAGTACAACTCAAGGCCCGCCGAGCCGACTCCCTCAGTATTTGTAAAGCCCACCACTTGACTGGCAATGGTGCCGCCTGGGTACGTGCGCTTATACGTGAGTTCATAAGAGAGTGCACGCAGACCGTCTTTGTATTTTTTTAAAGCTTTAAACGTTGATGATTCCTCGTCGCCACAATCAATGGCGGAAATCTGTTTTTTCAAAAGATTAATTTTTGAAGAATCTACACTCTTGGCCACAATACTATAGCGACGTTTTCCCTGACGCCTCAGTTTCGTTTCATACTCAGCCGCGTCTCCCCCGATGCACGAAGCAATAAGCTGCGCGCTCTGATGTGGACGAGAAATGAGCGTGGGGTCAGCAATAATGTTATATGTTTGAAGTGAAGTCGCGAGCGTCTCTCCCTCGCGGTCAAAAATACTACCACGCTTGGCGGGCGTCTCAATCTGACGCATACGCTGATTGCGCGCCTCTTGAGAAAGCTGAGGACCCTTTATGATTTGAAAATAAAATATTCGTCCGAACGCGAGAAGCAACAACGCAGCAAAAACCACAAAAAAGCCCGTAATCACTGTGCGCGAGAACGAGGTTTTTTGATTTGAAGCTTTATGCGAATGTGTTTCGCGCATTACGAGCACCTATCGAGTAAAAGCAAGGTTAATATCTCCCACTAGCAAAGCCGATGCCTCACCAGTGGTGAGCTGCGCTAAACGTGTAAGTGTTGCATTTTTTGGAGCCGACTGGCGCGTTTTCTGAACAGAATCGCTTGGCTGTGCTCCGATATCAATTGCCGATACCTTATTGCCGGTGGGTACCATGCCCATTTCATCAATCGCAATTTTCTCAATACGCTCAGAATTGCGCATCGTTGCATATTTCAACTCAAGTGATTGAGCATATGCCGTCTGATTTGAAATATCAGCTTTTATCAACGCGGATTGCTGCGAACATCTCGTTGCCTCAGCATTAATAAATACGCCCCCGAGTCCTAAAAATACAAGGATTGCGACGGCAGCACCGACATAACGAAAGGTAGTTTGGCACGCCTGAGCGAGCGCATTTTGCTGTTGGGCATGTGCGCGCTGCTTTGAACGGTCACTCACAAGACGAACTTGACCCCGCTTTTGAGGACGCTCAGCTGGCTGAGCTGATGCATATGAACGAGCTCGCGCTGCAGGCATGATTACTCCTATCCTAGTTTCTCGGCTACACGCAACTTCGCGCTTCGGGCACGAGGATTGCGCTCTATTTCTTCAGCTGTGGGAAAAATCGCTTTGCGCGTAAGCACATTAAGTCGCGCTTCGTTTCCACAGGATGTGAAGCAGATGTGCCTGCCTGAGATCGGAAGAGC